>CAZZUU010000235.1:0-6698 GCA_964657275.1 uncultured Mucilaginibacter sp.
AAGAAGACGCAAATGCGGTTGTTAGATATTCCTACGATATTGTTACCGTTAAGGGACCCGGTAGAATAATAAAAAAGCATCATAAAATAGTAACTATTTTAAACGAAAAAGGCGATAACGAAGCTGTTATGGGAATGGCGTATAACAGTAAATATGATAATTACAGTGATATTGAGATGCGTGTATATGACGAAAATGGTGTTTTATTAAAAAAATACCACAAAAGTGACATGTACGATGGTTCTGCCACATCGGGGGGAGATTTAGTGACAGATGAACGATTTTTAGCTGTACAGCATACCATTGCAAAATACCCTGTTACCGTTGAGCAGGAGTATGAGGAAGATAAATCCAGCATGCTCGACCTCGGAGAATGGAACATACAAAAAGACGAGGAGTCTGTACAAAATTCCTGGTACTCTATATCCGTGGGCAACGATGCGGGATTCCGTTATCTTAATAAAAATATTTCAATAAAACCCGGACAAAGTGTCGAGAATGGCGGCAACAATTACACATGGCACGCAGCGAATTTAAAGGCTATAAAATTAGAAGAGAAAGCCGAAGAATGGCGTGTGCTACCCAGAATTTGTTTTGCATCAAATAGCTTTGTCTGTTATGGTTTTTCTGGAGACTTTAGTTCATGGAAGACTTTTGGTGCCTGGTTAAGGGCGCTAAACGCCGACGTCATATCCTTAAGCCCCGAACGGGAGCAGGAAATCAGAAAAATGACTGACACAATTAAGACGGATAAGGCAAAAGCCAGATTTTTGTATAGCTACATGCAGCAAAGTATGCGCTATGTAAGCGTACAATTAGGCATTGGCGGATACAAGCCCTTCGCCGCTACTTTTGTTGATCAAAAAAAATATGGCGATTGTAAGGCGCTTTCAAATTATATGTGCGCGCTGCTTAAGGCCGTGAATATACGTTCGTATTGCGCGATAATTAATGCAGAGCCAAATCAGGAACCCGCAGACATTTCTTTTCCGTTTAATAGTTTTAATCACGAAATATTGTGTATTCCCTTTAAAGGTGATACCACGTGGCTGGAATGCACGGTAAGCACACAAGAGTTTGGGAAATTAGGCTCTTTTACAGAAAATCGCCGGGCGTTGTTAATTACCGAAGATGGCGGAAAGCTGGTTAACACTCCCCGCAGTACGATGCAGGACAACCAGTTTAACAGCGAAGCACACATTATTCTTGATGCAGATGGCGGAGCGACGGCGAAGGTTAAGATTTTGGGTACCGGAGGTTACAGGGACGAATACATTGGTGTTGCTTCGTTAAAGTTGGACGAACAAAAAGAAGCTTTTATGCACATGCTTAATCTTAAGCAGCCATCCGTTCTTGATTTTAATCCGTCGGTTGATAAGGATGGGACGAAAGAAGTAGACATAAACCTTGAGTACGATAAATTTTGCGATATAAAAGCGGGGGATAAACAATTTTATCGCCCTCATGTATTTGATCTTTGCGCATTTGCTGTACCGATCGAAGAAAAACGAAAATCAGACTATTACTTCGAACATCCATTACAAAAATCATGCGTTACCACCATCGATTTACCCGCAGGATTTGAAGTTGAAACATTGCCCACAAACCAGGCGTTAAAATTCACCTATGGCAATTACGAGGTAAAATACACATACGACGCAGTAAAGAACCAGGTAATAAGTAATGCAAAATTTAACATAACCAACCAGGTAATCCCCGCTGCCAAATACAACGAACTGCAGCAATACCTTGATGCCGTCGCAAAAGCGCAAAATAAAAAATTGGTAATACGCAAGAAGGCATAAATTTGTCCTGATGATATTCAGGCTTGACGAGCGTATCTTATTTCCTGAAGCCCGGCTGGCAGAACCAGACGGGCTTTTGGCTGTAGGGGGCGACTTGTCGACGGAACGTTTGCTGCTCGCTTATCAAAGCGGCATATTCCCCTGGTTTAGTGAAGATGACCCTATTCTGTGGTATTCGCCGCATGAGCGGTTTGTGCTTTTTCCCGAAGAATTGAAGTTGTCAAAATCTATGAAAAGAACCGTGCTGTCTAAAAGGTTCAGTGTAACTAGTAATCAATGTTTTAATAAAGTAATAGCCGCATGTTCGTCGGTAGTACGTACAGGCCAGGATGGGACCTGGATAACCGCAGATATGGTTGAAGCCTACACAAAGCTTCACTATCTGGGGCATGTCCACTCCGTTGAAGTATGGGAGCAGGGTCATTTGGTTGGCGGGCTATATGGCGTAGCAGTTGGCGATGTGTTTTGCGGCGAAAGTATGTTTAGCCTGGTGAGCAATGCGTCAAAATTGGCGCTTATTCATCTTTGTCAAAGTGGTATTTATAAGCTAATAGATTGCCAGGTGCACACCACGCACCTGGAATCAATGGGTGCCAGGTTTATAAGCCGGCTGGAATATATGAAGGTGTTGCATGGCAAATTGTAAATAACACAATGCTGAGTAGGACTTAATTAGTTACTTTGGTATTATATCGTTGAAATTTAAATTTGATAATGGCCGAACATTCACCACTAACCGCTGACCACTCACCACTCACTAATCACCAAAAGGAGCGGATCATATTAGGGATCGATCCCGGCACCGCAGTGATGGGCTATGGCTTAATAAAGGAAGTGGGATCAAAAATTGAGTTGATAAGTTTAGGCGTTGTAAAAATGACCGGCATTGACGATCACATGCTTAAACTACAGCGGATATTCGAAAAAACGGTGGCCCTGATTGATAACTATAAACCCGACTGCCTGGCGATCGAGGCTCCGTTTTACGGGAAAAACATACAGGTAATGCTAAAGCTTGGGCGGGCGCAAGGGGTAGTTATGGCGGCGGCATTATCGCGGAATGTGGTTATAACCGAATACGCCCCCCGTAAGATAAAGCAATCCATTACAGGAAATGGAAATGCAACGAAAGAGCAGGTTGCTGCGATGCTGCAAAACCTGCTGAAATTTACCGAGACCCCGGACTTTTTGGACGCCACCGACGGCCTTGCAGTTGCGGTCTGTCACTCGTTTCAACGGATGCCAACGGGGAAAAGCGGAAGCAAGAAATCTTATTCAGGCTGGGATACTTTTGTAAAGGATAATAGTAACCGCGTGGCCACGGCATCGAAAATAAAAAAAGCATAAGCCATTTTGGCGTCGCCCTCTTTTTCACAATAAACCAGCAGTAGTTAAGTTTAATCAGCTACTGTTGCTATTGCCGAACGATTCTTAGGCAAATTTCGTGTTAATTGCAATAAAAGGGTTTAATTTGGCGAGCGACTATCTTCTATTACCGCAATCCCCCCACAAACTCCATCATTGCTGCTCCCGGGTCTTCCTGCTTCATAAAATTTTCGCCAATTAAAAAGCCGCTGAACCCAGCCAGTTTAAGCTCTTTAATTGTTTCAGGGTTGCTGATGGCGCTTTCTGAAATCTTTAAAAACTCATTTGGTATATGAGGGGCCAGGTTAAACGATGTACTCACCGACACCGAAAAATCGGCGAGGTTACGGTTGTTTACGCCTATGGCATCCAGGTTGGGGTTGATGCTCCGTTCCAGTTCCTGCAGGTTGTGCACTTCCAGCAATACATTTAACCCCAGGCTTTTTGCAAGGGTGGCCAGCTTTTGAATTTCATCGGGTGTAAGTATTGCCGCTATCAATAAAATGATGTCGGCACCTAACGATTTAGCTTCAATCACCTGGTATTCGTCTATCATAAAATCCTTACGCAAAACCGGGATAGTATTAGCCTGGCGCGCTACTACCAGGTCGGCCTTTTGGCCCATAAAAAAGTTGCGGTCGGTTAAAACCGATAATGCCGAAGCGCCGGCAGCAGCATAGCCGTTCGTTACTTTTTTCACGCTTACCTTATCATTGATAATTCCCTTTGAAGGCGATTTGCGCTTAAACTCCGCTATGATGCCCGTCCGTTCAGGATCAAGCAAAAAATCCTTAAAAGAATAACAATCCCGCTGAAAAAGATCCGATTCTTCCAGCGCAGCATAGGAGGTACTGCTTTTAGCTCTCTGTACTTCCTTTTTTTTATTAGCAACTATTTTATCTAAAATATTCATTGGCTCTACCATTTCCCCGGCTGTTCACGGTGGATTTAAAAAGTGTTCAACACCGAATTCTGAATGTAGAACGCCGAAGTTATTTCATGATTCGACATTCAAAATTCATGATTCGATATTAATTAATAATTTCTTTCCTTAATGGCATTTTGCTCCCCCTTCAGGGGGCTGGGGGGCTGTGGCTTCAACCAGTTCTGCATCAGTTCCCTGCCAAATTCCGTCAATACCGATTCGGGGTGAAACTGTACACCGCGCACATCATATTGTTTATGTCTTAATGCCATTACGGAATTGTCGGCTTCATCAATAGCTGTTATTTCTAACGAATCAGGGATCGCGGTTTCATCCACCACCCACGAATGGTACCTGCCTACTTTAAAACGCTCAGGCAGGCCCATAAAAAGCCGCTCATTGACATCTGTCACCTTTACAGGCGTAGCTATGCCATGCATCGGCTGACTCAGGTTATACAGCTTGCCGCCGAATACTTCGGCGATGGCCTGCTGGCCCAGGCAAACCCCAAAAATGCTTTTGGTGGGTGCATACTTTTCAATCACCTCTAAAAGAAGGCCTGCCTCTGAGGGTATCCCGGGCCCCGGTGAAAGAATGATCCTGTCGAAGGCGTCTACATCTTCGATATTAAACTTGTCGTTTCTCCACACCTCGCACTGATAGCCTATTTCGTTTACCAAATGCACCAGGTTGTAGGTGAATGAATCGTAGTTGTCTATGATTAAAATGCGTCCCCCCTGTCCCTTGAAGGGGGAGGAGTTATTTATATTTTTAGTAGTTGTCATCTTTTATTTTTAATTGTATTTTCTTTTATTCCCCCTTTGCCTCACCTAAATCCTCTCCAAAGGAGAGGACTTGTGCTGCACTTCTGTTTTAAACCCTCTCCTTTGGAGAGGGCAGGGTGAGGCACTACAGTTCCTCCGCCAGTTCAATGGCTTTCCTCAACGCAGCGATTTTATTGTCAACTTCTTTTAATTCGCTTTCTGCGATCGACCCGGCAACGATACCTGCCCCCGCCTGGTAATGCAGCGTGTTGTTTTTGCTTAAAAACGAGCGGATCATAATGGCATGGTTAAAATCGCCGTTAAAACCGAAGAAACCGATTGCTCCACTGTAAAAGCTGCGTTTTGTTTTTTCGTTCTCATCAATAATTTCCATTGCCCGGTATTTTGGTGCGCCGCTAAGCGTACCGGCCGGGTAAGTATCAGCCACTATCTTAAATGACGACGCCCCAGGCAATAATTTGCCGCTTACGTGCGAAACCAGGTGGATGAGATGTGAATAATACTGCACTTCCTTAAAGGCCTTAACTTCCACCTGCCCGCAGTGGCGGCTCAGGTCATTACGGGCCAGGTCGACCAGCATCACGTGTTCGGCTGATTCTTTGGGATCATTTTCGAGATTGCGTGCAATCTCTGCATCTTTTTCATCGTCGCCGCTGCGCTTAAATGTCCCGGCAATGGGGAATATGCTGGCGACTTTATTTTTTATGGTGATCTGCGCTTCTGGCGAAGAGCCGAATATTCTGAAATCGCCATAGTCAAAATAAAACAAATACGGGGATGGGTTGATGGATCTGAGCGCCCGGTAAACATTAAATTCATCGCCCAAAAAGCTTCGTGAAAATGCCCTTGACGGGACAATCTGGAACACATCGCCGCGGTAGATATGCTGCTTCATCTTTTCAACTACGGCCATAAATTCCTCATTAGTGAGATTTGATTGTTCCTTACTATCACTTTTGAAGCTGTATTCGGGAAAATTTTTGTTCCTGATCAAATCGGCCAGCTTTTCGAGGCCGTCATTACCCGCCTCGTGCCCGGTTTGGTTATAAAAAATATAAAGTTCGTTTTTAAAATGATCTACAGCAATAATATACCGGTAGATGTGATACTGCATCACCGGTATTTTGCGGATATCACCAACTTCCTTTAATTTAATGGTTTCAAAATGTTCAACCGCTTCATGTGTGAAATATCCGAACAGCCCATTTGATAATATCTTAGCCGGGGTTGCGTCTGTCTCAAAACGGTCAAGGAAACTATTGATCTGCGTAATCAGATCAAAACTTCCTTTTGGTTGGTTTTCAACACTGCCATCAGGAAAGGTGGTTTTTAATGCACCTTCATTCAGGACAAAGCCGCTTATAGGCTCGCAGCAAATGTAGCTCAAACTGTTTTCGCGGCTATGGTAGTCCGAGCTTTCCAACAGCAGCGAGTTTGGGAAAACGTCCCGTAACCGAAGGTATATGCTTACAGGGGTTGTAGTATCTGCGAGCATTTTTTTTTGGGTAGTTGTAATTTTATACTTAGTCATTTTTTTAGATATCCTTAAAACAAAAAAAACCCGGCGAATGAGGGTCGCCGGGTTTCCTATTTAGGTTTATAATTGATTTATCGTTCTGATCAAAAACTCATCCGGCTGCCAAAATTAATTGGTGCCACCAGCTGATATTTTGTTTGTTTTCGATCATTGCGGTCACAAATTTATAAAGAAAATTGAATTAGCAAATTTTTTCTGCATTTTTTTCTGCTTATTGGCCCAAAACAGGTAAATGACCGGCCATAATAGTGCCTACAATCACTATTAACGCTATAATATAG
>CAZZUU010000236.1:0-6651 GCA_964657275.1 uncultured Mucilaginibacter sp.
CCCGGCTTATGAATCAAGCGGCGGCACATGGATAACACCCGAACTTTCGATGCAGGAGATATGCTGGTCGAAAACAGCGGTTACGGGCGGCAGTAACATGAGTATTAAACTGGAACAGCCGAAGGTTAATTTGCGCGGCCATACCCCCTGGCCTATCAATAACCCTGAAACGGGCGTTCCTGAAATCCCTAAAATAGCCGCGCGGGGTACTTATTATAAAGATATAGCCGTGCTGGCATTGCCTGAAAAGGGAATTGTCGCTGCCGGGCAAGTAATTAATTTGACCGATAAAATGCAGCCCGATGGCAGTATAAACTGGGATGCGCCTGCCGGCAACTGGATAATTTATCGTTTTGGCCATACTACCAGCGGCACATTAATACAACCCGCGCAATGGCAGGCTACCGGTTTAGAGTGCGATAAAATGAGCCAGGAAGCTATGGATTTCCACATGGATCATGTTATAGGTGAAATCAAGAAGCACCTGGGTGACCTGATCGGAACGGGATTTACCCATGTACATTTTGACAGTTACGAAGCCGGCACACCCACCTGGACGCCCAAAATGCAGCAGGAGTTTTTAAAGCGCCGCGGATATGATCTTACGCCTTACCTGGCCACCTTTGCCGGAAGAATTATTGGTAACGACAGGAGTGATTCTGCAAAGTTAGTGAGCGATTTTTCAGCGACGGTCAAAGATCTTTACAGGGATATTTATTTCACAACGATATCAAAAAAACTAAGTGCCGCCGGACTTAGGTTTTTGTGTGAACCTTATGGCGGCCCCTGGCGGCAGGACGAAATAATGCCGCTTGTGCAAAATGTTATGACGGAGTTTTGGACGCACGACGGACAATATTCGCCTGTCGAATTGGAGCCAACGGTAGCTGCGCTGAGAAAATCAGGGCAGAATATTGTGGAAGCAGAAGCCTTTACCGGCGACCCGAAAGATAGTAAATGGAACGAAACACCCGCATGGCTCAAACCGATGGGCGATGCTGCCTTTTGTGATGGTGTGAACCGATTTGTACTGCACCGGTTTGTAGAACAGCCGTGGGGTGATAATTATAAACCCGGCGCAACCATGGGGCAATGGGGCACACATTTTGACCGTACCCAAACCTGGTGGAAACCCGCGAAGGCAATGGTTGATTACTGGACCCACTGCCAGGCACTTCTGCAATGGGGCAGAATAGCAAAAGCCGATAAAGACGACATGACGCTGAACGGAAATCCCGCCGTTACAGCAATCCGTTTTATACACCGGCACCAGGGAAATATGGATGTTTATTTTGTTGCCAATATTTCGCGCAAGCCGGTTTCGGCAACTTGCAATTTTAAAGTCACAGGCATGCAGCCAGAATTGTGGGACCCGGTAAATAAAACCATGCGCAACATTTATCAATTTAAAACCGACAGTGGGCACACCTCTTTCAATATTGATTTTGCAGAAGCACAAAGCTTTTTTATCGTATTCAGAAAAAGGGAAATAAAGCAAAAAGCCGTTAGCAAAGATAATTTTCCCGCAAAAAGCCCATTAGCTACGCTTGCCGGACCATGGACAGTGCAATTCGACCCGGCATGGGGCGGGCCAAAGCAACCGGTAGTTTTTAATGATCTGGAAGACTGGACCAAACGGCCTGAAACGGGTATTAAGTACTTTAGCGGGACAGCCGTTTACACTAAATATTTTGATGCTGCCCATTTGGCCGGACCCGATCTTTATCTCGATCTGGGTACGGTAAACCACATCTCCCATGTTAAATTAAACGATGTTGACCTCGGTGTAGTCTGGACGGCACCATGGAACGTCAAAATACCTGCCGGGCTATTAAAAGCTAAAAATAACCGCCTTGTAATTGAGGTAACAAATGTTTGGGCCAACCGCCTTATCGGCGATAAACAGGAACCTGACGATTGCGAATGGTTGCCCGGTGCATTTGGTGGCAGGTATTTAAAAGCTTTTCCCGATTGGTTCGTTCAGCATAAACCACGGCCTTCTGCCGGGCGCTATTGCTTTACCACCTGGGATTATTTTACAAAAGATTCTCCTTTGGTATCTTCGGGATTGCTGGGACCGGTGAGGATTGTGAAAGCAGACTAAACTATATTTAATAACTGTATTGGAATGAATAGAAGAACATTGTTAAAAACGGCCGCCGGTGTTGTTCCGGCGCTGGCCGTATCGCGATCATTGGCAGCAAACAGGTTACTTGATATGTTTAAAAGCGGCGAAACAATGGCACCCGGCCCTTTTCGCCCCGAATGGGAGTCGCTGGAAAGCTACCAGGTTCCGGATTGGTTTCGCGATGCCAAGTTTGGTGTTTGGTCGCATTGGGGCCCGCAATGCCAGCCTGAACACGGCGACTGGTATGCCCGCAGAATGTATATAGAGGGCGACGGCACCTATAAATACCATGTTGAAAAATATGGGCATCCGTCGAAATTTGGTTTTAAGGATGTGATCAATGAGTGGAAAGCAGAAAACTGGGATCCCGGAAACCTGCTCGACCTATACAAAAGTGCCGGGGCGAAATACTTTTTTGCGCTGGCAAACCATCACGATAACTTCGACCTTTTCCCCAATAAATACCAGCCGTGGAATTCAACAAAATTTGGCCCGAAAAAGAACCTGATCGGCGGCTGGGCAAAAGCAGCTAAAGAGCGCGGTTTACGGTTTGGCGTGAGTGTACATGCGGCCCACGCATGGACGTTTTACGAAAGCGCGCAGCGCGCGGATAAAACCGGCCAATATGCCGGGATACCTTACGATGGCAACATAACCGAAACCGCCGGTAAAGGAACCTGGTGGGATGGCACCGACCCGCAAGCGTTATATACGCAAATGCACGGTCTATCAACGCAGGACAACAGCACGTTCAGCATCAGTAAGTATTGGAACTGGGAAAAGGGGGTCAACGTTCCTGATAAAGCCTATTGCGAAAAATTTTATAACCGCACCATTACTTTGATAGATGAGTACGAGCCCGATCTGATCTATTTTGATGATACCGCTTTGCCTTTATGGCCGATAAGTGATGCCGGTCTGCGCATAGCGGCCCATTTCTACAATAAAAGTTTGGCTAAACACAACAAGCTGGAAGCCGTGATATTTGGAAAGATACTCAGCGAGCAACAGCGCAAATGTATGGTTTGGGATATCGAACGCGGGCAAAGCAATACCATAGAGCCATTGCCCTGGCAAACCGATACCTGCCTGGGTGATTGGCATTACGACAAACGCATTTACGATAATAACCGTTACAAAAGCGCAAAAACGGTGATCCATACGCTGGCCGACGTGGTAAGCAAAAATGGCAACCTGTTGTTGAATGTGCCGGTTAAAGGTGATGGCACCATTGATGATAAGGAAAGAAAAGTTGTTGAAGAAATAGCGGCCTGGATGGCAATAAACGGCGAAAGCATATTCGGAACCAGGCCATGGAAAGTATTTGGCGAGGGACCTGCAAGCGACGTTGTTGTTCCGTTAAATGCACAAGGATTTAACGAGGGTAAGGGCAAACCCTTTAGCGGGCAGGACATTCGTTTCACCACCAAAGGCGATGCCCTGTATGCAATAGCACTCGGCGCACCAATTGATGGAAAAGTTGTTATTAAATCACTGGCGGAGAACAATCCTTCATTCGGTAAAAAAATAGGCCATGTTTTATTGGTGGGTAGCAATCAGCAGCTTGACTTTGAAAGAACGGCTGATGGGCTGGCGGTAAAGCTCCCTGAAAACCTACCGGGTGGATTTGCTTACTCCATTAAAGTATTACCCGGATAATCTGCGGAAATTGACCTATGAAGTATTTTAGAATCACAATTTGTTGCCTGTTGCTTTTAGTTATTGCAGGCCCATTGTTCGCCCAAATAAAGTGGACCGAAGTTGAACCGGGTATTTGGAAAGGCATTGTTGGCAAACCGGATAGTTACAACTTACTGAAAGCAGCAGGCGCAGTTCCTTATTATCCGGGATTGGCCGAAATGGATAAAGCTGCGTTCCCTTTGTCCAAATTGGATATTACCGCTAAAATAACGGATGGCCAAACCTACCTTCGTTTTCCTTTACAGCGAAACGAGCAGCTTTACGGTTTTGGACTAAACTTTCAAACCGTGCAGCAAAGGGGCAGGATATTGACACTGCACGTTGATAATTATGACGGCAAGGATAATGGCCGTACACACGCGCCGACACCTTTCTATGTATCATCAAATGGCTACGGCGTATTCATTAATTGCGCGCGTTACATAAAGCTTTATGCAGGAACTGCCGTAAGGCTCGACAGCAAAAACCCGCCCATTGCACAAGACCGCAATACCGATAAAAACTGGCAGGCACACCCGTATTCAGATGCCGTTGAAATGTTGATACCCGCATCCGGTGCAGAAATTTATATCATCGGCGGCCCTACCATGATGGACGCTGTTCGGCGTTATAACCTGCTTAATGGAGGCGGTTGCCTGCCGCCACGCTGGGGTTTGGGATTTACACAACGGGTACGAACCTTAACAGATGCAAAGGGCGCAATGGAAGAAGCCGATGCTTTTGAGGAAAAAGGCTACCCGCTGGATTTTATCGGTTTGGAACCGGGCTGGCAAAGCAAATCGTACCCGTGTACCTTTGAGTGGGATAAAGGCCGGTTTCCCGATCCGAAGGGGTTTGTGCAGGATATGCTGAAAAAAAACATAAGGATAAACCTGTGGACCAACCCATATATTGCTAAAGAATCGCCCATTTATAAGCAAATTTTACCTTATACCGGGTCGCACACCGTGTGGGCGGGGGCTGTTGCAGATATCACCATTCCTGCAGCCAGAAGTCTGTTTTTTGGCGAACTCAAAAAAAACAAGATAGATATTGGGATAAGCGGTTATAAAATGGATGAAGTTGATGGCGGCGACACTTACTTGTGGCCCGATGTGGCTACTTTTCCATCCGGGCACACCGCCGAGCAGATGCGGCAAACCTATGGTCTATTGATGCAAAGGTACGTAACAGCGCTTTACCGCCAGCGCAATCAGCGCACTTTTGGCCTCGTGCGGGCATCTAACGGCGGAGGCTCATCATTTCCGTTTGTGATCTATAACGACTATTATGATCATCGTGATTTTATCACCGCTTTAATTAACAGTGGCTTTGCCGGGGTATTATGGACACCCGAAGTACGCGAATCAAAGTCTGCCGAAGAATGGCTGAGACGCTTTCAATCCAATGTTTTTTCGCCGATGGCGATGATAAACGCATGGTCGAGCGGCACTAAGCCCTGGACGTTCCCGCAGGTAGCGGAACAGGTAAAACAAATGGCCAATTTGCGGATGCAAATGATGCCGTATTGGTACAGCGAATTTGCAAAATATCATTTTAAAGGCATACCACCATTCAGGGCCATGAACCTGGAGCCGGGTTTTAGCAATGGATTAATAAGCAAAGAAACCAGCAGCACCAACCTGCAGGAAAACCCTTATGGCAAAACAACCATCAAAGAAATAAAAGACCAATACATGGCCGGCGAATACCTTCTTGTTGCACCTATGTTTACCGGCGATACCAGCCGCAGGGTTGTTTTACCAAAAGGCAAGTGGTTTGATTTTTATACCGGCAAATATGTCGGCGACGGCGAAATAATTACGGTTACGCCAGGGCTTGACAAGATCCCCGTATTTGTAAAGGATGGGGGCATTATACCTATGATGCCCGCAAGGCTGCATGCACCTAAAGCGGGGGAGAAGGTTGATATTGAGGTAAGATATTACGGAGAAAAACCAGGTAACTATCAATTGTATGACGATGACGGTGAAACCTTTGATTACGAAAAAGGGATGTATTCATTCAGGAAGATTAATGTAACCATGGTAAATGGTGTGGTTAACGGAACGATGTCGGCTGCGGAGAAAGGAAAACCGGATAACATCGGAAAGGTTGTTTTCCGGCAGATGAGTAGTCAGCAATAATAGGGAGGCGGTTATTTGGCGATACGCGCATTGTCGCGATAAGCAGTGGGCGGTACCTTCATTTTCTTTTTAAAGAAACGGGAAAAGTGATATTCTGAAACAAATCCTACTGCGTAGGCCACTTCCGAAACGCCCAGGTTAGTTTCTTTAAGCATTTGGCAGGCTTTTTCAATTTTAATATTTAAATGATATTGTCCCGGTGATACGCCCATTATTTCTTTAAAGGCTTTTCTGAACCATATATAACTCACGTTGTGCTGTTTGGCGAGTTCTTCCATAGAAATATCATCGGCCCAGCGCTCATGAATTTTATACCGGATATTGTTAATGATACTCTCTTTGCGGTTATATGATTTTACTTTCAGCAGCGCCGACGCATATACCAGCCCCAGTAACTGAATAGTAAAGCAGGATGCCATCTGGGTAAAAGCTACCCCTTCATACTTCAGCGTATCTATTAAACGGATAAAAATATTTAGAAACTCGGCGTTAAAACCCAGGTAGATCAGCGGGGTATCATAGCTAAAACAGTCCTGCGTCATCAGGTGTTCGGCAAATTGCCCGTAAATGTGCTTGCTGATAGTTGTTTTTGAATCGTTGCTAATACTTAAAGTTCCGGTTTGGCTATAGCCCGACGCCGAAATTAAACACAGCGCCGCGACGCCAAGTGAGGAGAGCAATTTTCTTTTCATATAG
>CAZZUU010000237.1:0-6647 GCA_964657275.1 uncultured Mucilaginibacter sp.
GCCAGAAATTTCTCATACAGATGAACGGCGCGGTCAGGTTGAGGAAATCAGCACTGAGCCGGTAGCAGACATAGAAAAAGAAGAGCCTGTAATACAAATACCAAAAAATGAAATTGCAGACGAAATCCCTGTAATTGAGGCTGCTGCTCATTATGCTGAACCAGTTGAAACGCCGTTGCATGAAACCGCACCGGTTGTTGAAGAGCGAACGGAAATAATCGAAGACGAACGTACTGAAGAAACAGAAAGCACACCGGTTGAAACTTTTGATGAGCCGGTTAGTGTGGTGAATGTGATCGCCAACAACCAATTTCATGAATCGCCGGAGCCCGGGCGCGGTGAATCTGCGGACACACCGGCGGATATAAAAGAAACAGCCGGCGACAGGTATCAGTTTTCTGAAATAAATGATGAGGCAGACAAACTTATAGTAGGGAATATTGCCTCCACCGATTTCTTCATGTTCAGCAAAGCATTTGACGAAAGTAAGGAGCAGCAAAATACCGTACGGGTAGAAAATACTGCCAGGGATTCACAGGCACTTGCAACCAGTAGTGCTGCACATCATGATGTATCAAAATACAATGATGAAAAAATGCCCTACACCTTTATGTGGTGGCTGGATAAAACACGTAAAGAATATGCAGGCGTTCATCAGCCATACGCAAGTTATGCACCTGTTGATTCATCAGCAAAAGAAAAAAACGCTACTGATGAGCTGCAGCAGCAATATTTCGAAAATATTTTTCATCTCACTTCGGTTGATGAATTAGATAAACATGCCGGCCCGCAGGTTTTTGAATTCGGCGTAAAACCCAAAGAGCAGGTTATTATTGAACGGTTTTTAAAAGAAGAACCGCAAATTAAACCTCAAAGCAGCGATAAGCTGGACAATGAAAATAAGGCCAAGAAAAGCTCCGAAGACCGCGATGAACTGGTAACAGAAACATTAGCAGCTATTTACAGCGATCAAATGTTATATCATAAGGCCATTGCATCCTATAGAAAATTGATGTTGAAATACCCGGAAAAAAGCCGTTACTTTGCATCCAAGATAGAGCAGTTAGAAAAGAAAACCAATTAATATAAAGTAATGTACCAGTTATTGTTGATCATCGCGATCATTGTTTGTGTGCTTTTAGTACTCATAGTTTTAATACAGAATCCAAAGGGCGGCGGCTTATCGTCAAATTTTTCAAGTTCGTCGCAATTGATGGGCGTACAAAAAACAGGTGATTTTTTAGAGAAAGGCACTTGGTTTTTAGCAATAACGCTGATGGTTTTGGCGCTTGTAATTAACGTTGCAGTTAAAGGTGGCGTTGAGAAAAGTGATAACCCCAATAAAGAGCGAATAGAAAAAGCTTCAAAACCTGTAGCAACGCCAAATGCTGCGCCAATAACAATACCACAGGGCCCAATGCCACAGTCGGTTCCCCCTCCCAAAAAATAAAAGATTTTGAATATTTAGGTGAAAGCCCCGTGATTGCACGGGGCTTTTTTTATGAAATACCTACTGACATCATGGCACTATAGGTTAAACCGAAGTTTACTTGAAAATAGTTAGACTGAAAATCTGGCAATAGACTATCGATAATATGCCAATTAAGCCAGATTGTATACGCTTGGCATAATTGATGAGCAAATGACCTTATAACCATAAAATTAAATTAAAGTACAATATGTCGTTAAATTTTAAACCTAGTGAAGACAGAGTAGTGGTAGAAGCTGCCCCTGCCGAAACAAAAACAGCATCGGGAATTTACATTCCCGAGACAGCTCAAGAAAAGCCGCAAAAAGGAACTGTTGTTGCCGTAGGCCCTGGTAAATATGCTGATTTAACCGGGAATTTGATACCAATTAATTATAAAGCCGGCGATCAAATTTATTATGGAAAATATTCTGGTCAAGAACTTTCTATCGACGGTAAGGAATATTTAATTATGAAACAATCTGATATATTGGGTTCTATCTAACAATTTGATTTGAGTTTTTATAGCTCAATACACACACACAACAAAAAATAAGAAAATGGCAAAGCAAGTTAAATATAATGTTGAGGCGCGCGACGCCCTAAAAAGGGGTGTTGATATTTTAGCTAATGCAGTTAAAGTAACGTTAGGTCCCAAAGGCCGTCACGTAATCATCGACAAAAAATTCGGTTCACCGGCTATCACTAAAGATGGTGTAACCGTAGCAAAAGAAATTGAACTGAAAGACCCTATCGAAAATATGGGTGCTCAGATGTTAAAGGAAGTAGCTTCAAAAACAGCAGATATTGCTGGTGATGGTACTACTACCGCAACAGTTTTAGCGCAGGCAATTGTTACTGCAGGTATTAAAAACGTAGCTGCCGGCGCAAATCCGATGGATTTAAAACGCGGTATTGACAAAGCAGTAAAAGTTGTTGTTGAAAACCTGAAATCACAAAAACAAGATGTTGGCGATGATTTCGGTAAGATCAAACAAGTTGCATCTATCTCGGCTAATAATGATGAGATCATCGGCGAAATGATTGCTGATGCAATGAAAAAAGTTGGCACTTCAGGAGTGATCACTGTTGAAGAAGCAAAAGGGACTGAAACTGAAGTCAAAACTGTTGAAGGTATGCAGTTTGACCGTGGTTATCTTTCACCATATTTTGTTACCAACTCCGATAAAATGGAAGTTGAACTGGAAAATCCTTACGTATTGATCTACGATAAGAAAATTTCTTCTATGAAGGAATTGCTTCCTATTCTCGAAAAACAAGTTCAAACCGGCAAGCCGTTGTTGATTATAGCTGAAGATTTGGACGGCGAAGCATTGGCTACCCTGGTAGTTAACAAGATCCGCGGGTCACTAAAAGTTGCAGCAGTTAAGGCCCCGGGCTTTGGCGATCGTCGTAAAGCGATGCTGGAAGATATCGCTGTTTTAACAGGCGGTACAGTGATCTCTGAAGAAAGAGGTTATAAGTTAGAAAGCGCTGACCTTTCAATGTTAGGCCAGGCAGAAAAAATTGCTATCGATAAAGATAACACCACAATTATTAATGGTATCGGCGAGCCCGAAACTATCAAAGCGAGGGTTAGCGAGATCAGGGCACAGATAGAAACTACTACTTCTGATTACGACAAAGAAAAATTACAGGAGCGTTTAGCCAAATTATCAGGCGGTGTTGCTGTATTGTATATCGGTGCAGCCTCTGAGGTTGAAATGAAAGAAAAGAAAGACCGTGTTGACGATGCATTGCATGCAACCCGTGCTGCTGTTGAAGAAGGCATAGTTGCCGGTGGCGGTGTTGCTTTCATCCGTGCGGTTGAAGCTTTGGTTGACCTGAAAGGTGATAACGATGATGAAAACACTGGTATCCAGATCATCCGTCGCGCTATTGAAGAACCTTTGCGTCAAATCTGCGAAAACGCAGGTATCGAAGGATCTATCGTAGTACAAAAAGTTAAAGAAGGCAAAGGCGACTTTGGTTATAACGCACGTACTGACAAATATGAAAACCTTATCGGTGCAGGTGTTATCGATCCTACAAAAGTAGGCCGCGTAGCATTAGAAAATGCAGCTTCGATAGCAGCCATGCTGTTAACTACCGAATGTGTATTGGCTGACGATCCGGAAGATGAAAAAGGCGGCGGCATGCCTCAAATGGGCGGTGGCGGTATGGGCGGTATGATGTAAGTCTAAAGCCCTAAGCCTAAAGTCTCGAAGTCAAAGGTTTTTAGAAAGTTCTGATTTCCGACTTAAGACTAATAACTTAATAAAACCCTGTCTATTTTTATAGACAGGGTTTTTGTTTTTGTATAGCGCCTGATTCGTCATGTGAAGGTAAAGGGACTGTCATTTGTTAATCAAATGATTGATTAAGTATTTTTTAGGTTACAATTAGCCGTAAATTTGATTAAGCATTCAATAAGTGATTATTGGGCATAACATTTGAATAAGTAACACTATGAAACATCTTACCCAAACAGCCAAACACCTGCAAAGCCAAATAGTGGAGTGGGTATTTTTTAAGGGTCCCGAGCTATTCATTACTTTATACGGTAAGTAATATTTATTAACTTCGCTTCTTTATGAAGCTGCAAAATATCTATAACCGTGCTTATAATTGGCTTATGATGCACGGCCCCAGTTTAGTTTTCGGAATAATAATTCTCGTCATTGGGCTCTGGGTCATCAAATTTCTCCGGTACCGTCTCAAAGACCGGATGAGCAAAAAGAAAGTCCATTCATCAGTTCAGCCATTCTTTTTAAGTCTAACCATCACAGGTTTATACATCCTGCTGGGTATAGTGGTTATGGATATCATTGGCTTTCAGCTAACGGGACTAACTACCATTATAGGTGCGTTTGGTGTTGCTGCAGGTTTGGCCCTTTCGGGCACTTTTCAAAATTTTGCGGGTGGCATACTCATCCTGTTGTTGAAGCCTTTCGAGGTTGATGATTATATAGTTGCACAATCGCAGGAAGGTAAGGTAACCTCCATACAAATATTTTATACCGTACTGTTAACCGTCGACAATAAGACTATCATCATCCCCAATGGTAAACTGTTTAACGAAGTAATTGTAAACGTAAGCCGGGAGGATAAAAGGCGGCTTGATTTTGAATTTCGGCTGGCGTATGCTGCCGATATTGATAAGGCTAAGCAAATTGTGTTGGCTGCTATTGACCGTACCGGTGAGGTTTTAAAGGACTATCCGATTAGGGTAGGTATTATAGGGCTCGAGGTTGATAGTCTGCGTTTTACGGTGAACGTTTGGGTTGAACCCGATAACTTTCTCACCACCAAAATATCGCTTATGGAAAGCATTATAAAAGACCTTGGTGCAGCCGGTATTGCCTTTCCTAAACCCGGTTGATCAGATCTTTTGCCGGGCCTTAATCTCCAGGTAACGGTTTACAGTGTTTACCGTAAGGTTTTGCGGTGTACTTAAAATAGACTGGATATTATATTTAGCGAGTTCTTTTACGATGAGCTTCTTATCATAGGCAAATTTTTCGGCGATGGTTTTTATATAGATGCCCTCCACATCGTCGGCCGTTTTTTCACTTAATTTTTTTAGCTCTGTATTCTCAAAAAACACCACCAGCAAAAGGTGAAATTTCGATATCCGTTTTAAAAAAGGCAATTGCCGTTGCAGCGCCGACACGCTTTCGTAGTTTGTAAAAAACACCACCAAACTGCGCTGTTTAATTACGCTGCGTACGGTGCTGTAAAGCAGTTCCATGTTAGCTTCAAGATAACGGGTTTTTTCTTTGTATAACACCTCCAGTATTTTATTAAGCTGCGTGGGCCTGCGATCAGCCGCAATTACTGCCCCCATTTTTTCGGCTACGGTTATCAGCCCGGCTTTGTCTTCTTTCAATAAAGCCACGTTTGATAACACCAGGCTGGCGTTTATGGCATAATCCAATAGGCTTAAGCCGTCAAACGGCATCTTCATGGCCCTTGATTTTTCTATTACACAATATACATGCTGCGATTTTTCGTCGGTATAAGCATTTGTCATTAAATTGCCGCGCCGTGCGGTAGCCTTCCAGTTAATAGTGCGGTAATCATCTCCCGGCACGTAGTTTTTTACCTGCTCAAACTCCATACTGTGGCCCAGTCGACGTATCTTTTTGATGCCTATGTCACTGAGGTGGTTTGAAATAGCCATCAACTCATATTTGCGCATCTGTAAAAAAGACGGGTAAACCGGCAGGGTTTCGGCCTGTTTAAAATTATAACGCCTTCTGATTAACCCCAGCGGCGACTTAACAAATACCCTGATATCACCAAACTCATATTCACCTCTTTTGGTGGGACGCAATACGTAATTGATCAATTTATGCTGGCGCGGCTTTAATTCGGTTTTAAACCAAACATCGCGTTTTTGAAATTGGAAGGGAATTTCATCAATAATACCGGCAGTAATATTAAACGGGTACCAGTTTTCAATATATATGCCCAACTCGTTGTCGTCGCTATTGCTCAAGCGCTCGGGTGCATGTCGCTTGGCAAAAACGCCTCTTGAGCTGCGGTACAAAAGCAGCAGATCAGTCATTACCAAAAACATCAACGTCCAAAACAGTAACTCCGGTATAACTCCTAGCCAGGGAAAAAAGAAGGCAAACGTAAACACTACCGCGCAGGCACCCAGCCCGGTAAAAAGCCGGTTAGTTAAAAACAGGTTCTTATAAAATAAGCTAAAAACTTTCTTCACTAATTTAAATTATGATCTCAAATCTCACATCTCATCCCGATAATTATCGGGACCCAAATTCTACCTTGGCACCTCAATTTTCTGGATAATTTGTGCAATAATATCATCCGGCGTAGCGCCTTCCATTTCTTTATCAGGCGTAAGCATAATACGGTGCCTTAAAACAGGCGCTGCCACATAAATTATATCATCGGGGGTTACAAAATCGCGGCCTTTGATGGCAGCCAACGCCTTGGCAGCATTTACTATAGCAAGTGAAGCGCGCGGCGAACCACCCAGGTACAACGACTTATTGTTGCGCGTTTCGTGAATGATCTTTGCGGTATAGGCCAGTAGCTTATTTTCAACATGCAGACCCATTACCAGCTGGCGGAGGGAAACAACATCCTGCGCTGACAATACTGGTTGAATTTGTTTTAGCTGGTCGGTTGTTTTTTGCTGATGCTGTTG
>CAZZUU010000238.1:0-6575 GCA_964657275.1 uncultured Mucilaginibacter sp.
ATTAGTCATTAGTCATTAGTCATTGGGGCTTTACTAATGACCAATGACTAATGATTAATGACAAGCTACAACGCCAACACTTCCTTTACCCTTGCCGCTGCTTCTTTAAGCAATATGGCCGAGTAAACTTTTAAACCAGAATTATCTATCAGTAATTTTGCTTCTTTAGCATTTGTCCCCTGTAAACGCACAATTATCGGAACTGGTATGTCCCCGATTTCCTTGTAAGCATCAATTACACCTTGTGCTACGCGGTCGCAGCGAACGATGCCACCAAAAATATTGATCAGGATAGCCTTCACATGTGGGTCTTTCAATATAATGTTGAACGCCGCTTTCACAGTTTCGGCATTGGCGGTTCCGCCTACGTCCAAAAAGTTAGCAGGCTCGCCTCCGGCGATCTTTATGATATCCATGGTAGCCATTGCCAGGCCTGCGCCGTTAACCATACAGCCCACGTTACCGTCGAGTTTTACATAGTTAAGGTTTGATTTGCTGGCTTCAACTTCCATCGGATCCTCTTCATTGGTGTCCCGCAAAGCAGCAAAATCCGGGTGGCGGAACAACGCATTATCATCCAGGTTTACTTTGGCATCAACAGCCAGTATTTTGTTATCGGATGTTTTTAAAACAGGATTAATTTCAAATTGAGAGGAATCGGTAGCATCATACGCTTTATATAAAGCCGTAATAAATTTCACCATATCCTTAAAAGCATCACCCGAAAGGCCCAGGTTAAATGCGATTTTACGCGACTGGAAACCCTGCAAACCAACTTTGGGATCTATTTCTTCCTTGTGTATCAGCTCCGGCGTTGAGTGTGCCACTTCTTCAATATCCATACCTCCTTCGGTTGAATACATAATAATATTGCGCCCTTTTGCGCGGTCGAGCAAAACACTGATATAAAATTCTTTTGTTTCACTATCGCCGGGGTAATAAACATCCTGGGCAACCAGCACCTTACGTACCAACTTACCTTCGGGGCCAGTTTGCGGGGTAATCAATTGCATGCCAAGTATGTTGCCTGCTCTTTCTTTAACCTCGTCTAAGTTTTTGGCCAATTTAACGCCGCCGCCCTTACCACGGCCGCCGGCATGGATCTGAGCCTTAATTACTACCCAGCTTGATCCATAATCTTCTTTCATTTTTTGAGCTGCTTCAACAGCACCCGCAACAGTATCTGCAACGATGCCTTCCTGAACCCTGACACCAAAACTTTTTAATATAGCTTTACCCTGATATTCGTGAATATTCATGTTTCGTAGAATTTGCGGTAAAGCTACTATTTAGTTTTTAGAGATTAGAGATCGGAGGTTAGTTGGAGCGTCAATTTTTTATAAATAACACTTGTTTTTGGTAAAAACTTTGCGAGGCTATGTTTATCGTTGAAAAAGTTTTCCCAATCTCAAATCTCTAATCACTATTCTCTACCTTTACCCCATGCTCAAGGCTAAAAACATCCATAAGTCATACGGACAGCTTCAAATATTAAAAGGTGTTGACCTGGTGGTAAACAAAGGTGAAATTGTTACCATAGTTGGTGCATCCGGTGCTGGTAAAAGTACACTGCTTAATATTTTGGGCACACTGGACCGGTCGGATTCCGGACAGCTTTTTATTGATAATACAGAAGTGAGTAGTTTAAATAACAAGAACCTAAGCACGTTCAGAAATCAGAAAATAGGCTTTATTTTTCAGTTTCATCATTTACTCGGCGAATTTAGCGCTATTGAAAACGTATGCATACCTGCATTTATAGCGGGTACATCCCGAAAGGAAGCTGAAAAACGGGCAATAGATCTGCTGGAATTATTAGGCCTGGGGCCAAGATTAAACCATAAACCGAATGAACTATCGGGTGGTGAACAGCAAAGGGTTGCTGTCGCAAGGGCGTTGATTAATAATCCGTCACTCATATTTGCTGACGAACCTTCCGGTAACCTCGACTCGGCTAATGCGCTTGAATTGCATAAACTTTTTATAAAACTACGCGACGAGTTTCAACAAACATTTGTAATTGTTACGCATAACCAGGACCTGTCTGATCTGTCTGATCGTACGGTTTTGATGAAGGACGGGCTGATTGTTCATTAAAATGGAATCAGGAATCAATAGAATATAGCCAATGGAACTATAATGAATACGCTTATTACTGCAGCAGCTTCGTCACAGGCATACCAGCTTAAAAGTAAACTTGGCGTACCGGATGTTATATTGGGTGATTACCTTGAACTGCCGGCGTTTATGTTAAAGGCCAATGATATGATTCAACTGCCAGATCCGAAATCAACCGCTTACGCCCATGAAATGCTAACTTTATGCCTGGATAGGAAAATAGATACCGTTTACGCCTTACGGGAACAAGAGCAGTTACTTTTAAATGAAGCGACACAGTTGTTTAATGAATATGGAATAAGGATAGTTGATGGTCGATAGTCCATGGACCATAATAAATAAGAATAAGTAATAAACCAAGGTCTATGGACCATCGACTATGGACTACAAAAAATGAATCTACACACAATCGACACCGGCTTTTTTAAATTGGATGGGGGCGCCATGTTCGGCGTTGTGCCCAAAGCCATCTGGAATAAAAGCAACCCTGCCGACGAAAATAACTTATGTACCTGGGCCATGCGCTGCCTGCTGATTGAAGACGGCGACCGGTTAATATTGATCGACACCGGCATTGGCAATAAGCAGGATCAAAAGTTTTTTAGTCATTATTATTTGCATGGCTCGGCAAGTTTAGATAGCTCATTAACCGCTTTGGGTTTTCACCGCGATGATATTACCGATGTGTTTTTAACCCACCTGCATTTTGATCATGTGGGCGGCGCCGTTGTGCGGGAGAACGACAAATTGCTGCCCGCGTTTAAAAATGCAATTTATTGGAGCAATCAAAAACACTGGGATTGGGCAGTTTATCCTAACGAACGGGAAAAAGCATCATTTTTAAGAGAGAACATTTTACCTATACAGGAAAGCGGGCAGCTGCAATTCATTTCAACTGATGATGGCGTTAAATTTAACGACAACATGAATATCCGTTTTGTGTATGGCCACACGGATGCTATGATGCTTCCGTTGATAAATTATAAGGACCGGCAAATTTTGTATATGGCTGATATGCTGCCATCTATTGGGCATATACCGTTACCTTATGTGATGGCCTACGATATGTTCCCTTTACAGACCATGAAAGAGAAGAAAGCCCTTTTTAATGAGATAGTTGAAAAGAAATATATTTTGTTCCTGGAACACGATCCGGTGAATGAATGTTGTACTTTGCAGGCGACAGAAAAGGGGGTTAGATTATATGAAACATTTAACCTGGATGCCCTATAATTTATATTGGCCGACACCACAAAAACCGTGCAATAAATCGCATAAAATCAATATAATGCAATCTTTTTTTTATATAGTTTTTAGTGAAAATTACAATAACAATTTTATAGCTTTGCACGTTCTATTCTAAAAGAAGAATCGAGGTAATTTAATTAAATGAGACAACTCAAAATAACTCAATCCATTACCAATCGTGAGTCGCAGTCACTCGATAAATACCTTCACGAAATTGGTAAAGTTGATCTGATAACAGCCGAAGAAGAAGTAATATTAGCTCAAAAGATTAGGGAAGGCGACCAGGCCGCATTAGAACGTTTAACAAAAACCAACCTTCGTTTCGTAGTGTCTGTTGCCAAGCAATATCAAAACCAGGGTTTAACCCTTGGTGACCTGATAAATGAGGGTAATTTAGGTTTGATAAAGGCAGCCAAACGTTTTGACGAAACCAAAGGTTTTAAATTTATATCATACGCCGTATGGTGGATACGTCAGTCCATTCTGCAGGCTATTGCCGAGCAATCGCGTATTGTTCGTTTACCGTTGAACCAGGTAGGTTCATTGAGTAAAATAAGCAAGGCATTTTCAAAACTTGAACAGGAATTTGAGCGTGAGCCGTCACCCGAGGAACTAGCCGATATGCTGGAGACTACGGTCGACAAAATTTCCGATACCTTAAGTAATTCAGGCCGCCACGTATCGATGGATGCGCCGTTTGTACAAGGTGAAGAAAATACTTTGCTTGATGTACTGGAAAACTCCGAACCCAATACCGATTCGATATTAATCAATGAGTCGTTATCCGAAGAAATAAAAAGATCATTATCCACACTTACCGAGCGTGAGCGCGAGATCATCGTATTGTTTTTTGGTTTAGGAACTAATCACCCGCTTTCATTAGAAGAGATTGGTGAAAAATTTAACCTAACCCGTGAGCGTGTGCGCCAGATAAAGGATAAAGCGTTACAGCGTTTACGCCATACTTCCAGGAGTAAAATCTTAAAATCATATTTAGGGTAATAGCGGTTAGACCCAGGAGCCTGTAATCAAAGAGCCAAATTTTCTTATTGAAGATTTGGCTCTTTGTATATCTGATAGTTTTAAATTTTGCTAAATCTGTAACCTTGATATGCTATGGCGCGTCTATTTAATAGATATTAGCTGTCTATGTATAAATTTTATCTTTTGCTGTTATTTTTTGTACTGTTCCGGCGCCCTGCCGAAGCAGCGAAAGTAGCCGCAATTGGTGGAATTAGCTTTCCGAACGCCTATTATTCTCCGGATCCGCCGCCAATGGCTGATTTTAAAACCCTTATCGTCCCGATTAAAAAAGCCGGTAATTTAATTATTGTTGAAGCTACCGTTGATTCGCTGGAAGGTAATTTTGTGCTGGATACCGGCGCACCTTACCTGGTATTAAACGAAACCTATTTCAGGGATGCGCCTCAGATTGCTGCGCAGGAGTCGGGAGGTATAAACGGCTCCACGCGATCATTTACGACTGTTGTACACAACTTTAATATCCTGGATCTAAAGTACAGCAGGCTTACCGCAGATGTTACGGACCTTTCGGCAATTGAAAATGGACGAGGCATTAAAATATTAGGATTACTTGGCACCCGACTATTTGCAAAATTTGCCATTACCGTCGACCTGGTTAAAAGTGTACTTTATATTCAAAAGCTTGATCTGGCAGGCAATATCCCTGAAACGGAAAAACTATATCACAACAGGTCGATGATGAGCCCGTTTAAGTATTTAAACGATGTTATTTATATAAAAGCGGCCATAAATAATGCAACTCGCTGGTTTGCCTTTGATAGCGCCGCCGAAACAAACCTGTTGGATTATGAAAGCTCAAAAAAATTGGTTAAAGCCATGCAGGTAATTAACCGGACGAAGGTTACTGGCATCGGCGGTACAGGTTTTGAAGTAATTTATGCAAAGTTTGATCAATTGACTGTTGGTGATCACGTATTTACGCAAAACCACGTCCTGTTGACCGATCTCGAAAAAATGGGTAAGGCTTATGACCATACAGTTGAGGGTATTTTAGGATATGATTTTTTTGCACGGGGTGTTTTCACTATCAACTTCGTAAAAAAGGAATTTGAAATGTACATTTACAATAACCAATGATGATAAGAAGGGGCACATATTTAGTTATTGCATTGATATCGCTTTTAAGCTGTGTTGCTGATGCGAACGCCCAGCAGCGTAATTTAATGGTTATTGCCAACGATCATTTGGTGTTACAAATCGATCTTCGGGCACCAAAAAAGTCGTTAGACAGTATATTGGAAGTAGCAGGAATTGGACCACAGTATGCGGAAAGAGTTTTAAAAGGCGACTTTAACAGTTTAAGAAACGACGGTTGGAGCGAGTCGATCCGGCAAAAGGATATCATACGGTTCGATAGGCCGCTTTCTGATCTGGATGAAAATCCGCAAAATAAACCCTTTCTGATAACCACGAGGCTTAAACAGTTTGGGGGCAAGCCGGGCTATCCCACTGAGATAAAGTATGGTGTTAACCGGTATCGTAAAATAACAGTATTTGAACTATCCTCAGGACTAACCAGGTTCATATTTCCGGGATACCAGGATGCCAAACGCATTTTTTTATCGGGCAGCTTTAATAACTGGAGCACGCTTAAAGGGCTAATGATAAAAGCCGACGGCGGCTGGATACTTGATATGAAGCTTGAGCCGGGCGCTTATGAATACAAATATATTATTGACGGAGATTGGCATACCGATCCTAATAACCTGCTTCAAATGGAGGATGGCGTAGGGAACATTAATTCTGTTTACTATAAGTACAATTATACTTTTAAACTGGCGGGCTATTTGGCGGCACACCGGGTAACGATTGCCGGTGATTTCAATAAGTGGGATGCTAATGAAATCATCATGGAGAAAAAAGGCAACGTTTGGGAGCAACGGTTATTCTTGAATGACGGGATGCATAAATATCGTTTCATGGTGGATGGACATTGGGTAACTGATCCGGCTAATCCACTTAAAATAAATGATATAAAAGGTAATATAAACTCGGTTTTAAATTTAGGGGCAACAGTTAATTTTAAACTTACGGGACACCCCAATGCAAAAAAAGTATTTGTTGCCGGTGATTTTAATGGTTGGAAAGGGGATGATTTAGAATTAAAAAATGCCGGGGGCGTTTGGATGTTGTCGGTAACACTACCTGCCGGTAATTACGACTAC
>CAZZUU010000239.1:0-6570 GCA_964657275.1 uncultured Mucilaginibacter sp.
GGAAGCAGTTCGGTATGGAGCTGCCGATTGCAGACGTATTTGATTACCCGACGATCGCGCAGCTGGCCGCACGGTTAACCACAAACACAACGTCAACAGATCTACTGCCGAATGTAACAGCAGAAAAACCAAGACCGGAATACATCCCGCTGTCGTTCAGCCAGGAACGGCTATGGTTTATCGACAGGCTGGAGGGCAGCACACAATACCACGTACCTGCAGTGCTTCGGTTGAAAGGCCAGTTAAACAAAGAGGCACTAAGCCATGCGCTTGAAATGATCGTAAAACGTCATGAGGTATTGCGTACAGTAATGCTGGAAGATGCCGATGGTCACTCATATCAACAAATTAATCCGGAATCTAACTGGGTTTTACAATTTGAAGACTATTCGACCCATAATGTCAATAAGCTATCTGATCGTATCGAACAACTGGTGGAAGCACCGTTTGATCTGTCAAAAGATTACATGCTTCGCGCGAATTTGATTAAAGTAGGTAGCGACGAAAATATATTAGTCGTAACGCTTCATCACATTGCATCTGATGGATGGTCACGTTCAGTAATGGTTAAAGAACTGGTAGAATTATATGCTTCCTACGAAGAAAACAGGCAGGCCAACCTATCAGAATTACCTGTACAATATGCAGATTTTGCGATCTGGCAAAGAAAATATATGCAGGGCGAAATCCTGGATAAAAAGCTTGGCTACTGGAAATCAAAACTGGAAAATGTAGATCCGCTGCAGTTGCCTACTGATTATGTACGTCCGGCAGTTCAAAGCTCACATGGAGCATTGCACATTTTTAAATTGGACGAAAATATTTCAGCCGGCTTACAATCATTAAGCAATGCACATGGCGTATCAATGTACATGACGTTGTTGTCGGCCTTTAAAGTACTGCTTAGCCGCTACAGCGGACAGGAAGATATCTGCGTGGGCACCCCGATTGCGGGCAGGAACCAGCAGGAACTGGAAGGTTTGATAGGCTTCTTCATCAATACACTTGTGTTACGGAGTAACCTTTCGGCAGAAACGTCCTTTGTGAAATTGCTTGAGGAAGTGCGGACAACCACGCTTGAAGCCTATGCGCACCAGGAAGTACCGTTTGAAAAAGTAGTTGATGCCGTGGTCAAGGAACGTGATATGAGCCGTAGTCCGCTGTTCCAGGTATTATTTAGTTTGGAGAACAATCCCGAAATCCCGGAATTAAAGCTTCAAAATTTAACCCTGACAGCAGAAAGCCAGGAACACATCACATCAAAATTTGATTTAACCCTAATGCTCAGGACAACAGCTGAAGGCATCAGGGGAACAATGGAATACAATACCGATTTGTATAAGGAAGAGACGATCGGTCGAATGATCGATCATTATACAAATTTGCTTACATCAATTTTGGCGTCATCGGATGAAAAAATCGGTCGCCTGAATATATTGAGCGATGCTGAGAAATTGCATCTTTTAGAAGGATTCAACAATACCAAAGTAAACTATCCGAAAGAAAAGACATTGGTAGACCTGTTCGAAGCACAAGTTAGTGAAAACCCTTCGGCGATGGCCGTAGCCTTTGAAGGCGGGGAGTTAACCTATAATGAGCTTAACGAAAAATCGAACCAACTGGCACACTACCTTCAAAAAAACGGGGTAAAAGCTGAAACTTTAGTGCCTATTTGCGTAGAGCGCAGCCTCGAAATGATCATCGGTATACTCGGTATTTTAAAAGCCGGCGGTGCTTATGTGCCTGTTGATCCGGGATATCCGCGGGAACGCATCAGCTATATGCTGGAGGATACAGAAGCTTCAATAGTATTAAGCAGCAAGGCAAGCAGCGAAAAACTGCGCGGAATTTCTTCCGCATCAATTATAGCGCTTGACGGCGATTGGAAATTGATAGAGCAAGAGAAGACCAATAACCTGCGCGAAGTTATTCATCCCGAACAATTGGCTTATGTAATTTATACATCCGGTTCAACTGGTAAGCCTAAGGGTGCGATGAATGAACACCGGGGTATTGTGAACCGTTTATTGTGGACCCAGGATTACTTTAAGTTAACTGCTGAAGATACGATATTACAAAAAACAACCTTCTGTTTCGATGTATCGGTCTGGGAGCTTTTGTGGCCGCTGATCGCAGGCTCGAAACTTGTATTTGCGAAACCGGGCGGACAAGGCGACAGTACTTACCTGAAATCAGTTATCGACAAGCAAAGCATTACATTGCTGCATTTTGTACCATCGATGTTGAGCGCATTCCTTGCCGACGTTGAAACCGGGGATTGTAGGGGCCTTAAAAATGTGTTGTGCAGCGGCGAAGCGTTAAATGCTTCGCAGGCCATACTATTTGCAGAAAAATTACCGCAGGTAAAACTCCATAATTTATACGGACCTACCGAGGCTGCTATTGACGTTACCTGCTGGAGTTATTCAAATGACGACACCGGTATTCAAATGGTGCCTATCGGTAAACCGGTACATAACGTGCAGTTGTATATCGTAAGCAAAGAACAGGGTGAGTTAAGCCCGATAGGGGTACCCGGCGAGTTGCTGATAGGTGGAGTTCAGGTTGCACGCGGCTATTTAAACAGGCCGGAGCTAACCGCTGAAAAATTCATCAAGGATATATTTAGCAGCGAAACAAATTCAAGACTTTATAGAACCGGTGATTTAGCCAGATGGCTGCCTGACGGGAATATAGAATATTTAGGCAGGATAGATGACCAGGTTAAGATCAGGGGCTACCGGATTGAGCTTGGAGAAATCGAAAGCGTGTTAATGCAAAGCGGTTTAATTAGCCAGGCAGTTGTAATCGCGAAAGAGGATAAACAAGGAAATAAACGTTTGGTTGGCTACGTGGTAGCCGAAGGTACATTCGATAAACAGGCTGTTCAAAGATATCTCGGATCAAAACTACCGGAATATATGGTGCCTGCACTATGGGTTGAATTAGAAAGCATTCCTTTAACATCCAACGGAAAGGCAAATAAGAAAGCATTACCTGATCCGGAACTGACCGATATTACACACGAATATGTTGCACCGGCAAACGAAATAGAACAAGCGCTGGCGTCAATATGGCAGGAATTGCTTGGTATTGAGCGTGTTGGTATCTATGACAACTTCTTCGAACTGGGAGGAGATTCAATTCTGACCATCCAGGTGGTGAGCCGGATGCGCAGGTTAGGCCATATCATTCAGCCGAAAGATATATTTACCTACCAGACAATTTCAGGTCTTTCAGATTTGATTGCCCGTGGAATGGAAAATGTAGAAACGGGTGAACAAGGTGTACTAACCGGAACATTTGGTGTATTGCCAATTCAATCGTGGTACCTCGAAAAAGAATCGACTGATAAGTCGCATTTCAATCAGAGTGTTCTATTAAAGATTAATAAAACTATAACTGCCGATATATTGCAGGCAGCGTTAAACGAGTTAAGATCTCACCATGACGCATTACGTTTGAGTTTGACAAAAACGGATGACTTGTGGCAACAGACCTATGGCGAAAATCAACTCGAATTATCGGTTGACGATTTGAGCGAAACAAGCGGCGATATTTTAGAAGCGATCAGCGCCCATGCCAGTGTTCATCAGCGTAGCCTTTCTATCGAAGAAGGTCAATTAATGCGGATGGCATTAATGCAAATGCCCGAAAGTGAAGATTCAAATCGTCTGTTCATGGTGATTCATCACCTGGCAGTCGATGGTGTATCGTGGCGCATATTGCTAGAGGACCTGGAACAATTGTTGAACCTGCACATGACTGGTCAAAAACTGTCGTTGGGCAGCAAGAGCAGCTCATACCGCCAATGGCAAACTGCAATGGTAAAATACAACAGCAGCCGAAAATTAATAAAGCAAAAAGGCTATTGGGAGAATATTGTAAAGAATTACGTTCGCCTGCCTGAAGACAAAGCTTATGACGGCGAAGTATTAGTAAAAGATATGGTAGACTACCAGGTTCGACTCGGAGCCGATCAAACACGATACTTGCTGCACGAAGTACCAAGGGTGTACCATACCGAGATAAATGACTTGTTGCTTGGTGCACTAAGCGCAACCTTATGTAAATGGGCCGGTCGTGAAAACGTAATAATTGGGCTTGAAGGACATGGCAGAGAAGATGTTGCTGAAGATATAGACAGCAGCAGGACAGTAGGTTGGTTTACCAGCTTATACCCGGTATTGTTGAAAGGAAATGATGACGCTGACAAGTTGATTAAAGGCGTTAAGGAAGACCTGCGCAATGTACCTGATAAAGGGCTGGGCTACGGTGTGCTTAAATACATTGAAAGAGCGGAAGCATTACAGGGTAATGATCCATGGGATATTATATTCAATTACCTGGGACAGCTAAATACAGTTGCAAGTTCGGGGAAATGGATCAAACCGTCAGGCGAATCGGGCGGTAAAGGCGCAAGCGACGAGCAGGAATCGGTATCGCGGTTAGCTGTAACATGTCATATTTTTGGCGGCGAATTAGTGTTACGCTGGAATTACAGTTCAAAACATTATAACGAAGAAACAATAAGCAAACTGGCTGCTGCTTATACTGATCAATTGAGTCGCTTGATATATCATTGTATGGTACAAGGCGAATCGGGCGCTGTATATACGCCATCGGATTACGGGCTTGGCGCCGAAGTTAGCTATGACGAACTTGACCGTTTCCTTGAAGAGCCGTTTAGGGATAAACCGATAAAAGATCAGATAGAGAATATCTATCGCCTAAGCGGCTTACAGCAGGGTATGTTGTTCCACGGATTATTTGAAGGTTCAGGAAGTTATATCGAACAATTTGCGTGCGATGTATTGGATGCAAACAAAGACGCATTACTGGCCAGCTGGTCATCAGTACTAAAACGTCATAGTATATTACGCAGTGGATTTTATTATAATTCATTCAAAATACCTGTACAATGTGTGTATAAGGATGTTAAACTCCCGGTAGAAGAACTTGATTACCGCGGAGTTAGCACTAAAAAGCAACAACAACTGGTAAACGAATATGAGGCAGCAGATAGTTTAAAGCCGTTTGATTTTAAGAATCCGCCATTGATGCGTTTAGGTTTGCTTCGCTTAAGTGAGAACAACTATCGTATGATCTGGACCTCTCATCACATCTTATTTGATGGATGGTCGGTGCCTATCTTGATGGAAGAGTTTTTAAGCACTTATGAACACTTATTATCGGTGTCAGGCGCACCTCAAGTAGAAGAAGACCGCTACGAAGACTATATCCGTTACCTTGAGCGCAGAGATAAAGATGCCGCAGAAGAATACTGGCGCGAATATTTGCGTGAAGCAAGTGAATCTACATTGCTGCCATTTGTTAGAACTACCACCGAAAGAACAAAAGGCAAAGGCAAATATGATTCCATGCCATTGGCGTTGGATACTGCGGTATCCCAGCAAATACAGGGCTATGCACAGGCAAATCGCATAACTGTTAATACATTGATGCAAGGTGTGTGGGCATGGCTTTTACACAAGTATACCGGTAAGTCGTCTGTATTATACGGTGCGGTAGTATCCGGTCGTCCGGATGATCTGCACGGTGTTGAACAACGTGTGGGTATGTATATCAATACGCTTCCGTTGAGGGCAACCATAAACGATAGCGACCAAACATCGGGCTGGTTACAAAATTTACAAGCCAACCAGGTTGCTTTAAGGCAATATCAATATACACCGTTACACGATATACAGGCATGGTCGGGGATTAAAGAAGACTTGTTCGACAACTTGTTGATTTTCGAAAACTACCCGGTAAGCAAGCTATTGAGCTCAAAAACATGGTCTTTAAGGGTAGAAAATCTCAATGTTACCGAACATAATAATTACCCGCTTACTATTGCGGTGGGAAGTTCCGAAGAGTTGAGCGTTAGCTTTAGTTATAATACGGAATTGCTGGACGAAAATTATATCGCAACTATCAGGGATCAGTTTGAACAGATATTGTTACAGATCACAAGCGGATCGGCAGAAAAATTGGGAGATATTCGGTTATTGACTCCGGCCCAGGAAGAGCAAATAGTGCGCGATTTCAATAATTCTTCGGCTCCATATCCTGAGGAAGCAGGTATCATCACAATATTTGAGGAAAGAGTGTCAAAAGCTCCTGAATCTATAGCACTATTATTTGGCGATGAACAATTAACATATAAGGAATTAAATGAACGTGCTAATCAATTGGCGCATCATTTGAAGGCCTACGGTGTAAAAGCCGGCACATTGGTTCCGATATGTATAGAGCGCAGCTTAGAAATGGTTATCGGGATACTCGGTATATTAAAAGCAGGCGGAGTTTATGTCCCTGTCGATGCGGATTATCCGCAGGAGCGGATCAATTATATGTTAGAGGATACAGGTGCAAGGTTGGTATTAAGCAGCAAAACAAGCAGGGATAAGGTTGACGAAGCCGGAGTGCTTATAGAACTTGATGCAGACTGGGAGCTAATCAGCGGCCAACCGATAACCGATATCGAAGCGAAACCTCAACCACGTGACCTGGCCTATGTAATCTACACCTCAGGTTCAACAGGTAAGCCAAAAGGGGTTATGGTTG
>CAZZUU010000240.1:0-6567 GCA_964657275.1 uncultured Mucilaginibacter sp.
ACAAAATGAGTAATTTGTCTCAACATGGTATTCCGAAGGAGACCCTGCACTGCAAAATTATTTTTCGATTAAGAGGGCGTTGACACACCGCCTAAAGATTACTCCAACCTTATATTTTTAATAAAAAAATTTCTAACTCCTAATATTGCTCTTTTCCTTCCCAAAATTTCTGTTTTTTCCATCAAATCAATAAGCCTGATGATTTCCCTTTCAAACTTCCAGGCGATATTTCTGTCCTGGATGCCTACTTCCCAAACCGCTCCCGAGCCGCCCCACATATCAATAGTGTTGATTGATTCAATGAACATCGTAATGTTTCCCTTGCGAATAAGTTCAACTAGTTTATCTACATATTCTGCTTGCCCATTGTTATTCGACGCTTTTAGATACTTACTTATCCTATCCAATACCGGGCAATAGCTTATCGCGTCAATAAGCGTCAGCTCCATTTTTTTCTTTTTTCCGAATCCGAACATTTGATGCCTCTTTTTTAAGCGACATAAATATAAAGATTCGATCCAGGGATTAAATATATTCAGGCATTTGTTTACTAAAACGTCTTACGCCGCCAAACCACATCCTGCCCGTTGCGCCTTTCGCGCATCAGCATGGCACCGGAAGCGTCCTTCACAAACAGTTTCCTGCCGCGGGTGTCGGGTTTAATAAAAAACACATTGTTAGTTTCGGCAAAAAGGGCCTGAACGGGTTTCTTGTTTTTTTGGATAAACAGCGTATCGTTTTTAAAACTTATCACTGCCACATTGTTATCGCCCAATAAATAAGTTCCGGCGTATTTCTTCAGAATTTCGGGTGCAACCTTAATAGCAGGCGGCAATTGTGGTATTTCAAAACTGAGCATCGCCAGCATCACCCAGGAGGTATCGGTTTTGTACCACGTATCGGAGGTCCCATAGGTGGTGTGCAATTTTGCCCCGTAAAAATCCTCATGCTCATCGGCCACGTAATGTATAACCGCTATATTTCCATGGAATGAAAATACCGGTTTTGTTACTTTTATAACGCCCGATACGCCTTTCGGGAATTTATAAAAGCCTTTCAAAAACTCAGCCCTGAACTGGCCGCTGCCATCTTCGGCAACAAGGTGCCATTTTGGGTCGAGGTATTTGCTCCAGGTGGCCGAATCACCGGGTAGGGCATCACACAACTGCTGTTCGATTTTTAAGATCTGGCGGGCGCTGGTGGCGCTGTCAGTTTGCCCGTTACTTGTTTGCAGTCCAAAAAACACAAAGGCTGCCGATAAAAATATAATACGCATCTTTAAATTTCAGTAAATTTTAACAAACTGCAAATTAATTCAACCAAAGGCCCCATTTTATCAATAGCCGGTATTAATAACAAAAATTACCTGTTTATGAGATTTAAGTTATCACGGAGATAGAGATTTTTATAATTTTACCCTTAAAATCAGGAAGACTTTATAATATGGAAAACAATACAGATCACAGCAGATTATCTGACATTAACGATCCGAGCGCTGCGGCCAAATGCCCGTTTTTAAATGGTGCGTTAAAACAAAGCGCAGGCAGCGGCACCAGGAACCGCGATTGGTGGCCAAACCAGTTGAAATTAAACATCCTTCGGCAAAACTCCTCGCTATCTAATCCGATGGACGAGTCGTTCAATTACGCTGAAGAGTTTAAGAGTTTGGATTTTAATGCTGTTAAGAAAGATATATTTGAGGCGATGACTGCTTCGCAGGAGTGGTGGCCGGCAGATTACGGCCATTATGGCCCCTTCTTCATCCGGATGGCATGGCACAGTGCGGGTACTTACCGCGTGGCTGACGGTCGCGGCGGTGCCGGCTTTGGTACGCAGCGCTTTGCACCGTTGAATAGCTGGCCCGATAACGCAAATTTAGATAAGGCGCGCTTGCTGCTGTGGCCGATAAAAAAGAAATACGGTAAAAAGCTTTCATGGGCTGATTTAATGATACTTACCGGCAATTGCGCCCTTGAGTCGATGGGTTTTAAAACCTTTGGCTTTGGCGGCGGCCGTGCAGACGTTTGGGAGCCTGCAGAGGATGTTTATTGGGGATCGGAAAAGGAGTGGTTAGGTGATGCCCGTTATACCGCCGATCGCGAGCTGGAGAACCCGCTTGCTGCGGTTCAGATGGGTTTAATCTACGTGAACCCGGAAGGCCCTAACGGCAACCCCGATCCGCTGGCATCTGCCCGCGATATTCGTGAAACATTTGGCCGTATGGCGATGGACGATGAAGAAACCGTTGCGCTTATTGCCGGTGGCCACACGTTTGGTAAAACACACGGTGCTGCAGAACCCGCCCCATATGTGGGTAAGGAACCTGCAGGTGCAGGGATAGAAGAGCAAAGCATGGGCTGGAGAAATTCATACGGCACAGGCAATGCAGGTGACACCATTACCAGCGGTTTAGAGGGCGCCTGGACAACCACGCCAACCCAATGGAGCAATAACTATTTCGAGAACCTTTTTGGCTTTGAATGGGAATTGACAAAAGGGCCGGGTGGTGCTAACCAATGGAAACCGACTAACGGTGCCGGCGCAGGTACCATACCCGACGCGCACGACCCATTAAAAAAACACGCGCCATTTATGCTGACATCAGATATCGCGCTGAAGGTTGATCCTGCTTACGAGAAAATTTCAAGGCGGTTTTTTGAGAATCCGGATGCTTTCGCAGATGCATTTGCGCGGGCCTGGTTTAAACTTACCCACCGCGATATGGGGCCGCGTGCCCGTTACCTGGGCCCCGAAGTGCCTGCCGAGGAATTGATATGGCAGGATCCTATCCCGGCCGTAAATCATCCGCTGGTTGACGGTAACGATATCGCGGCACTAAAAGGCAAAATACTCGACTCCGGATTAACGGTAAGGGAGTTGGTATCAACAGCCTGGGCTTCGGCATCTACGTTCAGGGGTTCTGATAAGCGCGGTGGAGCAAATGGCGCACGTATCCGCCTGGCGCCTCAAAAAGATTGGGAAGTTAACAGCCCGGCGCAGCTGGCGAAGGTGTTAGCGGTGCTGGAAGGTATTCAAAATGAATTTAACGACGGCCACGTAGGAGGTAAACAAGTTTCGCTTGCCGACCTTATTGTTTTAGGCGGGTCTGCCGGCATCGAGAAAGCTGCAAAGAACGCCGGCCGTGATCTAATTGTACCATTTACGCCGGGGCGTGCCGATGCATCGCAGGAACAAACCGATGTAGAGTCATTCGGGGTACTTGAGCCTGGTGCTGATGGTTTCCGCAATTACCTTAATCCACATCATATCAGTTTGGCTGAAGGCTTGCTTATTGACAAGGCACAACTATTGACGCTTACAGCGCCGGAGCTAACAGTTTTAATAGGCGGTTTGCGCGTGCTTAACACCAATTTCGACGGATCGCAGCATGGCGTATTAACCAAAAGGCCCGAAGTGCTTACTAATGATTTTTTTGTGAACCTGCTGGACCTGTCTACCGCATGGAAAGCGACGTCCGACGCCCAGAAAATATTTTCGGGATCTGACCGGACATCGGGAGAAATCAAGTGGACCGGAACCCGCGCCGACCTTATCTTCGGTTCCAACTCCGAGCTTCGCGCCATTGGTGAAGTATATGCAAGTGAGGATGGCGAAGATAAGTTTGTAAGCGATTTTGTGGCAGCCTGGAGTAAAGTAATGAATCTTGACCGGTTCGACCTGGCGTAATTTTAACGCTGTCCCATTATTATAACGAGGCGGCCTTTCAAAGGGCCGCCTTTTTTTGTTCAGGCCTAAGCAGGGGTTAATTTATCGAGCCAATTGCAGCTATTTATTTTTTTAAAATAATCGCACTTTTAGCCAACGTTTGGCCTGTATTATCCGATGATGCAATAAAACAGATTATTAACTCAACTTACCATTACCACAATGAATTTTATTAAAAGGTTTCTTTTCCTGGCAATTTTCTTATTTGTATGCCGCGCGGCTAATGCGCAGATTGAAGTGGCCCATCTAACATCAAAAGGATTTTCGGCAACCGGCTTTGGCGGCTTCGTTAACGTAAGTATACCGATTACGGATGTAAACGCAGGTATAATAGAAGGAGGGGTATACGTTTTTAGCAATAATGGAAACCATGAGGCGGTTGCGCCTGTGTTGCTGGGCTTTCGGCATTTACTGATGGATACCGACTATGGTTTTTATGTTGAACCTGTAGCAGGCTATACTTTTGGAGCCACTGATTTGCAGGCGTACGACGCCAATGGTGTACCGCTTAATAAACCCGATGGCAGCCAGGCAGACCGCAAAGTAAGCGGCATTGATACCGGTGTGGGCTTTGGTTATTTGTTTGAGCAATCCGGCCCTGTGAGGTTTAACATTAGCCTGCGTTATGAGCATGCGTTTGTCGCAAACGATCCGGCATTAAATATAATTGCCCTAAGAATATCCCATAGTTTTTCTTTTTGATTTTTGTAAGGATGCTATTAAATAAGCTTAACTTGATCTGATATAGAATCGGTGGTCTATGGTAAATTTTTAACTGGTTGGGGATAATACGCTGAATGAACCTTACTAAAAAGCAAACTGAAAAGTTAGTAACAGCTTGTATAAACAATGACCGCAAGGCACAGGAGGCCTTGTACAAGCTTTACTATGCCGATATGTTACGGGTTTGCAGCAGTTACCTTCCGGATAAAGAGCTTGCCAAAGAAGCATTTAACGCCGGGTTTTTAAAGGTATTTGAATCCATCCCAAATTTTGATCCCGGTAAGGGTGAACTCGGCGGCTGGATGCGGAAGATCATGATCTATACATCGATAGACCTTTCCCGTAAGGAGTTAAAATTCAATAACATTACAAGTGCAGTTGACGAAGAAGATGAAGCTTTTATATCGCCCTCAGTTTTAGAGAAACTATACTTTGAGGATATTTTAAAGCACATCAGGAGTTTATCGCCCGCAGCGCAAACGGTTTTTAATTTATCTGTGCTGGACGGGTTTTCGCACAAAGAGATAGGTGAGCAGTTAAATATAAGCGAAGGCACCTCGCGCTGGTATTTATCAGAAGCGAAGAGGGAATTACGCGGTTTGTTTGAAACAGCAAATAAAGTTGATGGCCGGCCATTGGAAAGGAGGGGAGTAAGACAATGATGGAGAAAAACAATTACTCCGCACTTTGGCAGGAAAAGAGGAGCCAATTGCATGTAGACGGTGATGCCAATGCCGATTGGCTGCAAATGCGGTCTGTTTTAGATAGCCACATGCCGGTATCGGGGTTGATCAAAAAACCGTATAACCCGGGCAGACTAAAATGGATATACAAATTTTTTATTGGGGTGTCTATTACAGCTACCATCTCCGGCGCTGCTTATTTATCTCTTTCAAAAAGGCATAATGATGCGTCGAGAAATGCCGCTGTGAAAGAAAGCCCGGCTGCAACAGCCCCCAGTTTGACGCCGCCGGATGCAGCAAGCAAAGCTGGTAACGGCGGTCAAATACAAAATAAAACGGCGGTAATAAAAAGCGCGAATAACCGGCCAAAAAATAACAGCAACGGTAAAATGGCCGCTGCATTCCATAGCCCGTCGACTGCCGATTCGGCTGAAGGAACCGATTACACTAAAAATATCGGCAGCCCGCACAGGGACAGCGTTTTTTTGCCGGTAAACCAAACATCGCCACGCTTTGGTATCGACTCTGTCAACCAAATTTTAACCCCGATAAAACTGAATAACCAGCTAATCCAAAAAGCATCCACGGATAGCGTTAAACCATCCGCAAAAAAGCGGCATAAGGTGGGCGTATTTTTATAAATGGATATATTGATGCTGTAATAGCGGGTATCTTAAATGAAGGCGCAGGTTTTGTCGAAAACCTGGCGATTGCGCACAACACAAAATTGTTATTCAAGCGGTTTCTTTACCTGCTTTGGTTACAGCCAATCGTTTTTTTAATTTTAAAATGGGCTGTTCAACATACCGGTACGATAGCCCGGCAACCAAGAACGAAATGACCAGCCGTATTACGGCGATAAGTATAAAGTTGCTAACGCTGTTATGCTTGCGAAATGATTCGCATGCCGCAAATATAGGGTAGTGATAAACATATAAACCGTACGACCGTACCCCAATCCACCGGATGATTTTATTTGATAATAAATAGTGCGTGGGGTTTTTAATGGCCACAAATACGGTGCCCGCGCATAAAATATCTATCAGGATAAATCCCCAGCGGTTGTACGAACCGTTTCCGCTTACCTTAAACAGGATAACCGTAAAAATAAGCGATATCACAATTAAAAGCCAGGTGCTTATTTTATTGCTGATGGTGAACTCCGCAATAGTTGGATTTAACAGCGCGACAGCTAATAACGCGCCGGTAAGAATAGAATCTATAGCGCAAAGTGTAAAACGCGTAGGATCAATTACTATGAATGCGCCGATGTGCCGCAAATTAAAGTGCGACTCATATATTTTAAATGCTGATGCCGCCAACACCAGGATGAAAACGCAGATAATGCGGTTACGGGTAGTCAGCTTGAATAGAAACAGGGAGGTTAGCAGGGGCCATACCAGGTAAAAATGTTCTTCAACCGATAACGACCACA
>CAZZUU010000241.1:0-6546 GCA_964657275.1 uncultured Mucilaginibacter sp.
CTGAAAAGACGGAAAGTCCAGAAGAAAAAATTAAAGGAAATTTAGCAACCTATTAATTGATAAAGGGTAGCATGTCTTCTTTGCTCCATCGGAGCAAACTATTGGTAAATAAAAGCCCCCTTACACTCGCTGTTTGGGGGCTTTCAACCTAAACCTTATCACAATTTATAAATGCGTGATGCACTTACAAAGTAAATTAACGCTCGCGGCAATTTTATGTTTTATAGAATAAGAAAAACTGACGAAATAATGATAATATAGCTGATGTTGTTAAATGTGTTATTTTTTGAGCGATAAATAACAGCGTGAATATTAGAGATATACGGTAAAAAATTTTAGTGAGTAAATAATATATTTTGACCAGTACGACCACTCGTGCCCGCCGGGGTTTTCTTCAAATAAATGGGGAATACCTTCCTTTTCCATCTTTTTATGCAGGCTGCGGTTGTAATTGATCAACAAATCGCTGGTGCCGCAATCAAACCTGATGGGCGGTAAGTGATGGCGGTGTTGTAAAAATGTTTCAAATACATCCTCATCAACCACGTTATCCTGCGCATAATATTTTAACGATTCTTCAACAAAAAATTTGATCTGCGGTAAGCTGGTGATGGATGAATGCCCGGATATTGCCCGGAATTTCGGAGCATATTTGGCCCCAATGCGTAAAGCTCCAAAACCACCCATTGACAACCCCGAAATAAATAAAGGAGAGTCTTTTTGCGCGCCGTTAATACATTCGGTTAAAGCATCCGGCACATCTTCAGCTATCCACTTTTCAAAATTGTAAGCACCGATTGGCAAAAATGCCGAACCATCGCCCCAAAGTCCGTCAGATGGCATAGCGAGTATCATCGGCGGCAGCTCTCCTTTTTGTATCAGCTCATTAACCTTTAAATGAACGCCCGAAGAATGGGCCCAACTCCACGCGCTTCCATATACGCCATGTAAAAGTATCACAACGGGCAAGGTTTCCATGTTGCTTGTGCCGGGGGGCACATATACACATATATCACCCCTGCCCAGGAGATTTTGTGTTTTTACGGTTATAAATCGTAAATTATTACTTTCATAACCGGGATTCGATATTTCTAAAGTTTTAAATCTGGGCATATTGCTATTATTCAAATACTATCACACCTTTTGCATTTTTTCCACTAAGCATATCATCAAAAGCTTTATCCAAATCAGTTAACGGGTAAGTGCGGGTTATCATCTCTTCCAGCAATAATGTACCGTCCTCATATAACGATACTATTTCCGGAAAATCTATCTGCGGCCGGCATTTACCATACAGCGGATTTATATAAATTTTATCCCACTCAAAAAGCCGCATATCAATCGTAATATCCTGCTCAATACCACTAACCTGAACCGCAGTGCCGGCATTTCGCACCATTGCCAGGGGTGCCGCTCCCAATTCAGGTATCGCTGTGCATTCAAACGCATAATCGGCACCACGCCCGCCGGTTAGTTCTTTAACTTTTTCGGCGGCTTTCAAAAGGCCTTTATCGGCCTTATCGGCAAGTACCAAATGGGTTGCGCCAAATCTTTGTGCCATTGCGAGCCGTGTTTCATTTATGTCAATTGCAATAATTATTGCGGCGCCGGCTATTTTAGCACCTTGTATCACATTTAACCCTACGCCACCCGTGCCGAGTATTACTGCAGAGGAGCCCGGTTTTACTTTTGCGGCGTTAATAACAGACCCATAACCCGTCATCACTCCGCAACTGATAATGCTTGCAGCAGGAAATGACATTTTTTGCGACCGGTTTTTCACCACTGCTGAGGCTTTTACCAAAGTATATTCCGCCAGTGTACCAATATTAAAAGAACGTAAAACGGGTTCACCGTTTTTTGTTGTTCCTAAAGGATCGGCGTGGCCCGGTGTGTAATCGTTGCCCCCTGCGGCAACCGGCGATGCTATCTCGCATAAATGCTGGTTGCCCTCAAGGCATTGAAAACAATGGCCGCAATGCATCGCCCAGCTTAGTATTACTTTATCTCCCGGCGCTACTCCTGCTACATCTTTCCCCGTTTTAATTACTACTCCGGCACCTTCGTGCCCGATTATTATTTGTCTGCCCCAGTTTAATGAATCATGGTCGGTATGGCAAAGCCCTGCGGCCTTCATTTTTACCAATACTTCGTCATCCTGCGGGTCCTGTATTTGTATTTCTTCAATCTTAAAATTGCCGCAACCATCTGTAATGGCAGCTTTGCACGTTATAGCCATTTCATGTAAGTAAGGATTCCAAAAAGCTCAATGAACGTTTTCTTATCTTTGCCAATGCGGAGCAATATTTAATGCTTCACAAAGCATTAAGCAGGGGCGTAATAAGAAAAATGCCTTTTTTAGTTTAAGATCAGTTATATAGGTCGAATGATTATAATTCAAATATAACGGGTGTTCCGTTTCTTTTTCAGTGTATTTTTACTGTATCAACAATGTGACATAAAATGTCAATCGATTGATATGCTAATATACATAAAACGAAATACGTTTAACTAACATTAATAAATATATTTGATGCTTTAAAACGCCATGGCACAAAAAGTAATTACGGTAAATATTAATGTTTACGAGCAAACGGTTACAAACCGGCATGCTGCTTATGAAATAGGCGTGGTAAACAAATACCTTGATGATGGATGGGTGATCAAAGAAACTATCCGCAGTACAAGTACCGCCGCAAACTGGACCAATATTACGTTCATTTTAGAGAAGTAATTTACTTTTTCGGGTCTTTATTTGAAAATAACTTTGGTGGCACCATAGCCAAACTTCTCTTTACGTGCATCCATAAAGGTCTGCACTTTTTGATGTTTGCCTAACGCTTTTTGAATTTGATCTCTCAAAGTGCCGTTCCCCGCGCCATGAATGAATATCATTTCAGGCAATTGGTGCACAATTGCGCTATCCAAAATTTTATGAAAATGCGCCAGTTGAATATCCAGTATTTCACTGCTGTTCAAAAACTGGTAGTCGTTGCGCAGTTTTTCTATGTGGAGATCAACCTCATTTCCGGGTTTTTCGATCGTGATTTTTTCTTCTGCCGGTTTAAAAAAGCTTTCTTTTAGTTTTTGAGCATCGATAACGAGTTCAGGCTCATCTAATCTTACCAGCCATCCTACCGACGGCGGGTTCAAAAATGAAACCGGTTTTTTTGCGCCGGAAAAATCTTTCGCCTTAAAACTTTTAACTAAGCTAAGCGGTGCCGGTGGCTCTATATTTTGTACCGTGTAAAACAAGATATTGAAAATGAATTCGGGCCATAGTTGCAAATCGGCTAACTGCGCCGAATACATTTTTGTTGACGATTTTGGAGTCACAACACCGATAAACTCACCTTTATACCCATTTTGTTTTTTTGTTGTTAATGAAGCCGATAATTGGAACGAAGTTTCGTTTATCAAATAAAAATGTACTACCGACTGTGCCTTCGCATCATTAACTACTGCTATATAAATGCCTTTTGTTTCAAAATCATCAGCCGGTATTGTTGTTTCAGCAGCCGTATTTTTCGCCGCACCTTCCGGTTCGTAGCCATAAACTGTTGTTACTTTGCTCGCAAGTACCGGTATTTCAAAGTCGTCCTCGCCGGTAACGCCAATCATCTGCTCGTCGATGATACGGGTAACAAAGCCCTCCATCTTTTCGTCCACAAAACGCACAAAGTCGCCTAATTTATATTTCATGATTCTGATTTCACCGATTAGGGTATGATTTCACCGATAGGTCTGATTTTACTGATTTTTTTAGATTACACCTACCAATAAACAAGTGATCGGTGAAACCCTTAAACAAAAAACCACCCGCCCGAAGGCAGGTGGCTACAAATTAGTTATTTAATACCCCTATTAAAATAACTGCTGCAAAGTAAAAAAATATTTGTCGGAGTTCAAATAGTTTTCGCAATAATTTTGAAACAATGTTGCAATTAAATATTACGAAGGAAAGATTCACCCGTTTGCCATTTAATTATTTTATATAATTGTATGTGTATCAATCGCAAATGAACTATTTCAAATAATCCGATGTATAAATCGCCCGTTTTGTCGCTATTGTTTTTTTTAATTTTATTTCAACTTAACGCGCAAGACCTGTATATGCCGCGCGATATACAACGTGCTTTTAAAAAAGAAACGCGGTCGCCAAACGGCAAACCCGGCAAGAAATACTGGCAAAATCATGGCAGGTATGTTATATCCGTTACTGCACTGCCGCCTGACCGTACCATAAAAGGGACAGAATTAATTACTTATTTTAATGAAAGCCCCGATACGTTAAAATCGTTAAATATAAAACTGATACAGAACATTCACCGCGCAGGGGTGCCCCGGTTTTACAATACGCCAGCCAATTATTTAACTCCCGGGATGCAGATAGATACTTTTTTGGTGAACGGGACAAAGAAAAACTGGAATAACGAGGTTGGTTCGGCCACAAACCAGTTGGTAAGTTTATATAAGCCGCTGATGCCTCACGATTCTGTAAAACTTCATATAGCCTGGCATTACCAGATATCGAAACTGAGCGCACGCGAGGGAATGATCGATTCTACCACATGGTACCTCGCTTATTTTTATCCCCGGGTAGCCGTTTATGATGATTACGATGGCTGGGACTTGCTGACGTTTACAGATGCGCAGGAGTTTTACAACGATTTTAATGATTATACGCTAAATGTAACCACCCCTAAAAACTATATCGTATGGGCAACTGGAACTTTGCAAAATGCAACGCAGGTTTTACAACCGGAATATGTAAAACGGCTGCAGCAGTCGATAGCCAGTGATTCTACTATACATATCGCGACAGCGGATGATATAGCTAAAAAACAAGTCACCCAACAAAACGGAGTTAACACCTGGACCTGGAAGGCCGGTAACATTACCGATGTAGCCGCCTGTTTAAGCAACCATTACGATTGGGATGCCACAAGCGTGGTGGTTGATGATGCAACCCAACGGCGTGCAGGCATGCAGGCAGCTTTCTCAGATAACGCCAATGATTTTCATCACGCTGTTGAATACGGCCGCAATACAATGAAATGGCTTTCGCACGATTTACCGGGCATTCCGTTTCCGTTTCCGAAGATGACAGCCGTGGAGGGATTCGGTGATATGGAATATCCTATGATGGTAAATGATAAAACAAACAGTAACCTCCTTTATGCCCAGTTAAGCCAGGATCACGAAATAGCGCATACCTACTTCCCTTTTTATATGGGTACAAATGAAACCCATTATGCTTTTATGGACGAAGGCTGGGCTACCGCGCTACAGTATTTAATCGGGGTTTCTGAAATCGGCCGGGAAAAGGCTGACGTGTTATTCAAGCAGTACCGCATTGCAGGCTGGATACGTGATAATTCTTCAGATGAAGATTTGCCTATCATCACACCTTCAAACGAGTTGACTTATGCTTATAACAACAACTCATACGGTAAACCCGCACTGGCTTACCTGGCACTAAAGGATTTGCTTGGCGATGACTTATTTAAAAAAGCTTTGCAAACTTACATGGGCAACTGGAATGGAAAACACCCAATCCCATGGGACTTTTTTAATTCAATCAACAGCGGGACCAGCAAAAATCTTAATTGGTTTTTTAACAACTGGTTTTTTACCAATTACTACACCGATCTGGATTTACAAAACGTTGTAAAGGCAAAAGATGGATATACTTTTTCCGTAAGGAATGTCGGCGGTTTCGCGGCACCGTTTGATATTGTAATTACCTATACTGATGGTACAAGGCAAACTTTCCATCAAACTCCGGGTGTTTGGCAGCGAAGCCAAAAACAGGCGAACATCTTTATAAAAACAGCACTAATTATCAACTCGGCAAAGCTTGATGGCGGAATATTTATGGATGCCGACGAAAGCAATAATAGCTGGGTGGCGAGATAAAATAAAAAACCCGGCTGTTCGCCGGGTTTCTTCTATTTTATTTAGTGAGGATACATTAAGAATTTTGAATGGAGTTATTCCAATCATTTGCAGTTGATTTAACTTTTGTTTTAGCACCGTTGTAGTGGCCGCGTGCTTCGTCTGCTACATTGTTTACCTGTTCTTTCGCATTATCAACAGCGTTGTCCTTATAATCAGACACATTGTTTACTGCACCGGTGAACTTTGATTTGGCCCTGTCATAAACATCATTGCCATACCCTTTAATCTCATCCGTGGCTGACAGTGCCTTGTTTTTGGCAGCAGCAATCAAATCGTTCACGTAGTCGGCAATGCCGTCTCTTACCGTTTCGCCTTTTTCAGGAGCCAATAATAATCCTAAAGCAGCTCCTGCCGCTGCACCTATTAAAAGCGCTGCTATTACTTTTGTTTGGTCTTTCATGTTTGTGTTTTTAGTAGTTACCTTGAGAATACAACAACAATGCCAGTGTTATGTTTAGAGAAATGTTTATTGATATTAATAAAAAAAGGCATCCGCCTTTTGGGGGATGCCTGGTACGCTTAATGATTATATTATAATTAAATAACCTTTACATTTACCGCATTTAAGCCTTTTCTGCCGTTTTC
>CAZZUU010000242.1:0-6526 GCA_964657275.1 uncultured Mucilaginibacter sp.
ATAATTTAGCAACACTGGTATCGGGCAGGTTTGGCAGATCGGTCTTGAGTTGTGTATGGCCGATAGTTACCGCGCCTGTTGTACGCAGGTAAACGGGTTGCCATATCCCCATGTTACGGTCGCGCACCGGGGGTATCCAGTCCCAGCCTACCGAGCAAAGCATGGTAACGTTTTTACCTATATCGCCTGTGGGGCCGCCGTTATCAAAAAATGGGCCTAATGCTTTTAATTGCTCTGTAGATGGCAATCCCGGATAATCTAACGGGTATATTTTTACTGCCAGCGCATTTTCGCCGCCGGCTACAATAGCATTGCTTACATCTAAATTGTAATCAGCAAACATACCGGCCATTTGGGTTGAGTCGGCAATTTGCTTGCCGTTAACCCAAACCGCCGCGCGGTAATTTATACCCTTAAATATGAGTTGAAAAATACGGCCCCTATCGGCTGCCGGCACTTTAAATGTAGTACGGTACCAGTATGGCTTTTTCCAGGGGTTAGGGTCGTTTGGTAAAAAGCTATATTGCTCCAGTTTATATTGTTTATTGAACTGATCGGATGCATCCGGGATAAGCATATTGTTTAAGCCCTGGTATGGATCGGGGTAAATGTGATTAGCCACCAGGCCGGTAAGTACCGTTGACGGGACTTTAACAGGGAACCAATATACCGGCGACTGATATTTAGTTGTAGATAAATCACTGCCATTAGCATCTATAAGGGACGAAGATTGCAGATCGAAATTTGTCAATTTAACTTGTTTTACAGCCCCGGTTTGGGCAAAAAGAAATGAGGTAAAAATGCAGTTAGCGATGAAACCCAAAGCTATCGAACAGATCGATTTTTTCATTAACGTTACTTGTTTTTTGTAGGAGCAAACTTTATATGCAGGGGGCGCTGAACATTTCAGCTCGTGATTGCTCTTCAGTCTAATCAAAATAATTTTGTGTGGGTAAATCTACTCAACTAATACAGCTTGTACTTTGTACTAATTTAACTTTTTATCATATTATTTTGAATTGAATGGCTTTTCTGATAATCAGAAGATAAAAAATCATTATAAGACATAAAAAAAGCCGGCTTTTATGGAGCCGGCCTATAAATCGAATAGTATAACCCTGTTAGTTTTCCAGTTTCAACTTACCCCAAATAAAGTCACCGATTTGTTTACCCTGTGCGGCGCCTACAAGCGAGCTATTCAAGTAATGAATACCACCATAAAACCTGCTCATGGCGGTTTCATCCGAAGCTTGTATAAAAGAATTAAAATGGCGCTGAATACCTATATAGCGCAAGTCGCTGGTATCCTGGAAAGCGAAATTATTTCCAAATAAATGCGTAAGCACCGTTGCCGATGCGGCGCTTATAGTAGAGTGCCCGGCTGTATATTCGGGGAATGGCGGCGTTTGCAATAACGGCAGCCAATCGTGATCTAACTTGTCGTTGATATTGGTAACCGGCCTAACGTAACTGTATTTATATTTAACTTCCCAGCAGCATATAAATGAGTCATAAAGCGCTATTGAAGTAAGTGCATAGGCCTGGGCAGTTTTCACGGCGTCGGCTTTTGTTTTTTTACAGGCAATTCTTGTGATGCCTATCCAATGTCCTCCCGGTGTTATCTTTTTGTCGGCAAACATCATGTGCCCGTTATGCTGAACCACAAACGGGTTGTCGTCCCAAAACAACGCAATTTGCTTTTGTTCTTTGGTGAGGCCCTTATTGGTGTTGTACACGTCGGTATATGCTTTAACGTATGCGCTGTTTTTATCTTCGCTATACGGAGGAGGAGGCCCCGGTGAAAACTGTGCCGATGAATCTATAGCAAATACTTTCATCGTGCCCCAGCACCATTCAACGCCATCCATATAGTCAGGAGGTGTTGGGCGCCACTTGGCGGGCCCTTCTGAGCCTAAGTATTTAGGTTTACCCCTGGTTTGCGGGTAGTTATCTGTCGATGCTCTTTTTAAAATGTACTTGCCTATTTTTTCACCAAACGACATTGAATTCAGGTAAGTTGAGTCGTCAAGATTATCCTTATAAGTTGCGTAAACTTTGTTTTCATAGTTTTTCAATGTGTCTATTGAAAACGTAACCATGTGCGCTACTGTAAATAGCGCTTTGGTAGCCGCTAAAGTGAAATTATATTTTTTACCTTTTTCGGGTGCCGGCGGCGTGCCGAATCCCTTAAGCTGAGCAGTGATAGAGTTGTATTTCGGATCGGCATAACGCATGGCTTCATAAGACGCCAGGGAAGTATAACCATAAATACGCGCCGCTACCGGTGGCGTAAAAACATCATAAATAATCACCTGCGTAAGTTCATCTTCGTTTTGATGGAGCAGTTCGGCGTCATTGATTAATTTGGCTTTTGGTTTTAAGCACCCTGCGAGAAGGGAGGCACCCAGTAAAACGGCAAATATTCTAACGTATCTCATATAAAAAACAATATTAATTTAAATTTAGGGAAATATCTCTTGTATGGCCATAGGTATCTGTTATTTTAACAGATTGCATTAATTTGTCAATATTAAGAAACCTTCCTGACTGTGACAAGAAAGATGTTCCATTATAAAACTCTTGTTTTATGGTTTTTCCATTTTTGTATTTTATAGTGGCAAACACATCCAGCGGTTGTAATTTTATGGTATTAATTGCACGTTTAAGCTCAAATATTTTCATTACATCCTTATTTTGGCTGGCTGCAAGCAAATAATTCCCTTTAGCACCCTTTAATTTTACCAGCGCTTTGCCATCCCCCGGTATATAAATACCACTTTGTTCTATGGTGAGGGGTTTAAAGCCTCCCTGTCCATCACCCTTTAGCACCAATCCATTAAAAGCATCATATCTTCCCAGGGAAACTTCTGTTCCATAATCATTACCGCTAATTGCCACATCAAGGTTGCCATCACCGTCAAAATCATCAACCACCATTCCGTTCAGCGGCGCCGTTTGCGCTTCAACGGGCAAAGGTATCATGGTAAACTTCCCATTTCCATCATTTCTTAAATAGCAGGATTGCATCATGTTGGCCTTTAATCTCAACGCTCCTTTTCGCATATCGGGTGTAATTACCGAATCCATAGTGGCGGTTGCATAAGATTTGTAATTCTGGAATTTGACACGCATGTTTAGCATTTGCTTTATGGCGTCATCGCGTGATTGGGCGGGGAACTCTTTCTTTTCGCCATCCTGATCTTTTAGAAAAAGCGAAGGGAATGCATCATAACTACCGTCACCATCAAAATCTTTAGCCGTAATGTAAGCCGGGTATTTATCTGTTGCTTTATAAAAACTGTTTAAACCTAAATTACCGACGATGTAGTCGGTTTTACCGGTACGCCTGAAATCTCCCCCGGTAATTGAGTTCCACCATCCTGCTTTATCGCCTATACCGGTATCGCCCGTTACATTTTTAAATACGCCATGATCATTTTTTAAAAATGTTACCGGCATCCACTCACCGGCAAGTATCAGATCGGGCCATCCATCGTTATCAAAGTCTGTGGCAATTGCGTCACATACCAACCCTATATTTTTCAAGTCTTTTGCTACGGTTGCCGTAACATCTGTAAACTTTATCTGACCTTTTTTGCTGTCATTTCGCAAAATAATACTCGAAACTGGCTTTGGATAACTCCACGGATCAACCCTTCCGGAAACAAACAGATCCAGTTTGCCATCCCTATTGTAATCAAACGCTTTTACGCACAACTTACTGGTGAAATTTTTAGGCAAAGCACCAGGTACCTCTTTAAAATTGCCTTTGCCATCATTCATATATATCCTGTCGCGATAACTGGCAGAATTGGGTTGGTCGGCGTAGCCACCGCTTACTACATACAAATCCAAATGCCCATCACCGTCGGCATCAAATAATAACAAGCCTTCATCTTTAAAATTATCGCTTGTGCGGGAATCTTTGGGCAAAAGGTCACGCTGGGTAAATTTGCCATCAGGCTGTTGTAAAAACAACTGGGCCGGGAAAGCGGAAGAGCCTCCCACTATCATATCGTCATAACCGTTGCCGTCAACATCGCCTACCGCTATTGCAGGCGTATATTGCGATAGTTTATGCGGCAACAGCTTCTGTACATTAAAATCTACAAAATCAGGTTCCTCATGTTTATAATTTACCCCAACCGCTTTCGTCACGTCCTTAAATATTGCTTGTTTATCAATTTTCGGCCGGTTAAAGGTATAAGTATCAGTGGCATTTGTAATATTTACCTTTAAAACCTGGTCGGCCTTTACGTTTTGCAGCACCTGCTTTTTGCCGTTTTCCCACCTGATAATAACCGAATCGATTAAACTAATCTTACCCAATCCAAAATGGGCTATATTTTGTATGGTGGATAAATAGCCCCTGAATGGCGTATTTTCATATACCTGGTGTTTGCCATGGTCGTAATAAATATCGGCCCAGGCACCTATTCCGTTGCGGTTTAACTTATTGCCCCGAAACTGTATATGTAAATAATGACTGTCATTTTTATTTTTTTCTCTCGCCGTATTTTTGTAGATGAATGCTTCGTCATTAATATTATTGATCACCAGGTCCATATCGCCGTCATTATCCAGATCTGCATAAGCTGCGCCGTTCGAAAAGGTCGGCACATCCAGTCCCCAGCTTTTTGTTACATCGGTAAATTGCAGGTTAGGGCTATTTTTAAAGGCATAGTTAGGGATTTTCACTATTGGGATTTGATCCAGTAATTCCTTTTTTGAACCGTTTGTAAATGCTTCGGCCCTGAATGTCGAAAAATCATGGTCAGTAACATCGCGCGGATAGCCATTAGTTACTATAATATCACGGAACCCATCGTTATCAAAATCGGTTATTAACGGACACCAGCTCCAATCGGTTTGTGCCACACCACTTAAAAAGGCCGTTTCGCTAAAAATTGGTGCGCCGACAGTGTCGTTTTGGCCAACTCTTGGCCCCTGGTTAATTTGCAAAGTATTGTGACTGTATTGATATTGATAATTGTAATGATCAAAATTTTGTATCAACTGATAGAAATTGGGACCCATGAACATCTTTTTGCGGTAATTATCCTCCGGGTTCATATCCAGTTCAAAGAGGTCTGCGAGGCCATCGTTGTTCAGGTCCTCAAAATCCTGGCCCATAGAACTCATTGATGTATGTTTAAAATACGCTTTCGACCTATCCGTAAAAGTGCCGTCGTGATTGTTGATATACAATATATTGTTAGGTAGAAAGTCATTTGTAACGTAAATATCTTTCCAGCCATCCCTGTTAATATCAACTATACTGGCTGCATGTCCATAGCCTTCTATAGTTATACCGGCTTGTTTTGAAACATCGTGAAATACAGGGTGCTTTAAAACCGGATCCCAATCGTTACGATAAAGCCTGCCTGTACTGGGCCTCGATCCATCCGTTGCGAGCGGCCTAAATGCGCTTGGATTATCAGTCTCTTCTATATCGTTAACGGTTAAATACATATCAAGATCGCCGTCGTTATCATAATCAAAAAATGAGGCCATCGTGGAGTGTACTTTAATATCCAGGCCATATTCATGCGCCATCTCTTTAAAATGCGGAATGCCATTTTTATCGGGCCCCTGGTTTATATACAGCAGGTTTCGTCTTTTCAGCGAATCCTTCAATAATGTATTACAAACATAAATATCCATCAATCCGTCGTTATTAATATCCACAACGGCCACGCCACGGCCCCAACCGCCCAAACCGCCAACGCCCGCTTCTGTTGTAACGTCTTCAAATTTCATATTGCCTTTATTAATATACAGGCGATTTGGCACAGCATTGCCGATAAGATAAATATCCTGTAATCCGTCGTTGTTAAAGTCACCGATGCCTACGCCGCCGCCGTTGTAGATGTTAAGCTTATCGAGGGGGTTTATCGAGTCGTTTTCTACAATTTTGTTATTAAAGGTTATACCTGAATGTGATGAAGGGATTTTCTCAAATAAGGTGGGTTTTGTGCACGAAAAAAAAAATATTGAAATAAAAACTCCCTGAAGGATCGCAATAAATTTCATGCAGAAAAATAACTATAAAAATATAATTAAAAGGACACGAAGTTTAATATGATCCTTTTAATGCAGGTTAATATAAATCGGAGCTTGGGTTAAGTTCGGTTACTATACAACTTCGCTCAAATATATCAATTTCAACAGATATAGATACCTTATCAATACAATTCAAATCATCGCATTCACCAGGCGTCCCGATGGAACGCAAAGTGCCGGTTTGATCTCGAAGCTACCAACCATACGTCCCGAAGGGACGAGAACTATCATAGTCGTCCCTTCGGGACGTATGGTTGGTTGAAAAATATCACAGCAATTTTCTCGTTCCATAGGAACGTTTGACATCGAAGCGACATTTGAATTATGCCTGCCTTGTTGGCCGGTACAAATAATTTGAAACGCTAACAACCATGGCAGATCTGATCTAGTTAAAAAGTTTCGCCTACGTCGATAAATATGCCCCTTGAGCCCTGGTTGCCAAAGCCGTAGTCTACCTTAATAT
>CAZZUU010000243.1:0-6524 GCA_964657275.1 uncultured Mucilaginibacter sp.
TTCCAGTTCCAGTGCGGTAACAGGTGTAAAACCGTTTTATCCATCCACCATGCCCGCAGGTACCACGCGTCATCTTTTAAGAACCCGCACTGATCAACCATCCCAAAATACGAGCCAGTCGACGGCCAGTCGTAAGGCGACGGTTCCCCGCGATAATCAAAACCCGTCCAAATAAACATGCCCGCGAGGTAAGGGCGGCTGTCATAATGTTTCCAGCCTTCTTCTATACTGAATGAAGTTGGCCGGGGTTTTCTGTCGTATGCCGCTTTAAAATGCAGGCTGTCGTTGTCAAAATAGATCCCGCGTGTGGCAAACGTCGAACCTTCTTCGGTTCCCCAGCCCGGTTGGTTTGGGTATAATTTATGATGCCCGTCGGTATTTTCCTGTGCGATGTAGTTATAGCCCACCACTTCGGTAACCGCCGAGATGCCACCCTGCCAGCCGCCGCTGAACGCCGCAGTAACATACCGGGTTGAATCGATGCTTTTCGCGAAGGCCTGCATAGTGATGGCAATGCGCTGCCCTATTATCGTATTTTCAATACCCCACTCCTCATTACCGATCGACCAGCTGATAACGCTGGGATGGTTACGGTCGCGCTCTATCAGCCGCTTTAAATAACCCAGGTGCATAGGGGTAACGCCCATCAGGCGGTTTTCGTCCAGCACCAGCATGCCCATGCGGTCACAGGCATCCAATAATTCGGGTGTTGGTGGGTTGTGCGAACAACGGTAGGCATTAACACCAATAGATTTTAAGGTGGCTATACGGTAATCAATTAAGGCATCGGGCATAGCAGCACCCACCCCCGCATGGTCCTGGTGATTATCCGTACCTTTTATTTCGAAATGCTTTCCGTTCAGGAAAAATCCTTTGTTGGCATCAAAGTAAATGCTCCGCATCCCAAAAGTGGTTTTATACTCATCAACCACTTTGCCGCCGCTCATTATAGTGGTAACCAAAGTATGCAGGTACGGCGTATCTACCGACCATAACTTTGGATTTGTTACCGGCATGGTTGATTTGAATTCGGCGTTTTCAAAAGGCTTCAGCGTTAAATTATCTTTTCGGTCAGTCGCTATTTCCTTTCCTTCCGCATCTTTAATGGTTTGTATCACGTCAAATGTTTCAGCGCTTTGGCCATCGTTATTAATGGTAACATTTGCGCTAACGGTTGCCGAACCCGCGTCTTTTATTTTGGTGGCGACAAAAGTACCATTTGTGGCTACATGCAGCGGCGCCGTTTTGTTGAGCCAGGTATGGCGGTATATACCCGCACCCTCGTAAAACCAGCCCTCTTCCATCGTGGCGTCCACGCGAACAGAAATCACGTTATTGCCGCCATAATTAAGGTATTCGCTGATGTTATATTCAAATCCGTAATAACCGCTGGCTTCGTTACCCAGGTAATGCCCGTTTACGAATACCAATGAATTGCGGAATACTCCGTCAAAGGCAATAGAAATGCTCCGGCCCAGGTCTGACGCCGGAACGGTAAACTCTTTGCGGTACCAGCCTACACTGGCATTTGGAAAATTACGCCCGATAGCTTTAAAACCGTGGCTAAAACTTGCCTCTTTACTAAAACCCTGCTCAACGGCCCAATCATGCGGGAGGTCGAGTTTGCGCCATGCACGGTCATCAAAATTAGCAGAAGCGGGGCCATCACCATAGCCTGCTTTTGCTATATAGGAGAAATAGCTGGTGCCAAAATTAAAATCCTCTTTGGTATCATAAGGATGGCCAAAGGCAAAGCGCCATCCCGCATCAAATAATTCATGCGATCTTCCACTTTGAGCATTAGTTGTCACATTCTGCGAAAACGCCGACGATGCGGCAAGCAAAAGCCATAGCATTAACGCCATGGCTGGTTTATTGGTTTGTACCATCAAATTTTTATTAACTATTATAAGTTTACCGAAACTGCCTTACCATTATAATTTACAGTTTTATCAGCTTTAGCGGTCACTGTTCCACCAGTGCCATGCGTTCCATTTACTACCACAATATTAAACGTACGATTTTTAAGCATGCCTGTGAAATGGCCCTTTGTGTCGGATATTAACAACTTATGTTCCTTATCTTTCCAGGTAAGGGTAAAGGTAGCAAAACTTCCTTTTTCGTAATTGTAATTGTCGTTTTCGTCTTCATAAAACTTAAAATGGCCATCCGCTCCCGGATAAATGCGCAACTCAATATTTTTAGCGGGTTTTTGGGTGGCGTATTCCATTTCCGGTCCCATCGGCACAATGGAGCCCGCTTTTATATACAATGGCAAAATATTCATCGGCGCGGCTGCATCCAAAGTTTGTCCGCCGTCAAGCACCTTTCCTGTCCAGAAATCGTACCATTTGGTAGCTGCGGGCAGGTAAACCTTTCTTGTTTTATCGCCGGCGGTAGCGTTGGCTGCAGTGTACAATTGCTCGGTTACCGGGTTCACTAAAAACGCCGGGCCAAACATATACTGGTCGGGTATGCTGTACACATTCGGGTCTTTCCTGAAATCGAAGGTTAAGGCACGCATCATGGTATAATTTTCCTGTGTGGTTCTGCCTGCCAGTGAGTAGATATATGGCATCAAGCGGTAACGGAGTTTGTCAAATTTTAGCAGTGTTGCTTTGGTGTCTTCATCCCAATTTTTGGAAAACAAGGCCCGTTCGCCTTTTCCGTGAATACGGAAAATTGGGCAAAACGCACCAAACTGGAACCATCGTGTAAACAACTCGCGGTTTTCAGGTTTCGACCAATCCGGCGCTCCCCAATGGTAGTGGTAGCCACCGATATCAGACGTCCAATAGGGGATACCCGACGCACAGGAATTAATACCCTGCGGTACCTGGCTTTTAAAGGAAGCAAACGTACAAGTAATATCCGACGACCATAACGTAGCCGCATTGCGCTGCGCCCCTGCAAATGATTGCCTTGCTAAAAAGAACGCCCGTTTGCCCGGGATGTCTTTGCGCCAGCCTTTATATATCCCTTTAGTATGCTCAAGCGAATAAGTGTTAAAATAATCAATGCCTTTGCCTATCCAGAAATTGCTTTGGCGCCTTGCATCCAGCAATGTGCCGTTATCAGGTTCACATTGATCAATCCACCAGGCATCCCAGCCGTAGCGTTTGATCAGGCTGTCACGCGCCTGCGCCCAATACAGGTCCCGGGCTTTGGGGTAATGTGCATCGTAATAAGAATCATAGGTGTGTGTAACCACGTTATCCCAGGTAATATCAGTCATACCGCCCATCTTCACTAACGCATCGTAGTTGTTCGTGCCTTTGCCAAACACCGGCCAAATGGATATCATGCCATGGATATTGGCTTTATGCAGTTCATCGAGCATAAGCTTTGGGTTCGGGTAACGCTCAGGTTTCATAACATGCGACCCAATGGGCAATGGGTCCCAGTAATACCAATCCTGCACAATTACGTCAACGGGGATATGGTTATTACGATAGCCGTCCTTAACCGATAAAATCTCATCCTGGCTCATATACCGGTCCTGCGACTGGAAAAGCCCGAACGCCCATTTGGCATACATCGGCGCCTTGCCGGTAGCTATACGATACAGATCGATGATATGGTCAAAATCGGGGCCGTAAAAGAAGTAGTAATCAACCTGCTTACCGCTTTCAGATACATACTTATACTTAGTGTTATCAGCCTCGGCCCCGTAAAAGTTGGATGCAGAGTAATTATCCCACAACAAGCCATAACCTTTTGTGGACAATAGAACAGGGATAGCCCCCGTCATGTATTTTATAACCAAATCCTGGTCACGTCCTTTGTAATTGATTGATTTTGTATCCAGCGGATGGCAGCCCAGGCCGTAAAGCGCTTCATCGGCAGGCGAATTAAATTGTGTGCTGATGTTGTAGGTACTAATGCCTGCTATCGTTGCAGGGGTAATGGTTTTATTTTGCTCGTCCTCCGAAGTGATCACCTGCCCCGCTAAATTGGTATAAACCACCGCATTGGTCGCTTTATTAATTTTAACCTTCAGTTTTTTGGTGGTGATGATCACCTCATTTTGCTGATCGCCGACCTTGAAAGCCGGGTGCTGCGCCCAGGTATTGTTTACTACGAGCGATGGTTTATCCTGGAAGCTGCCGAAGATGGTGTATTTCACCTCGATGATATCGTCTTTACAGACAATAATCTTCATCAAGCCTTTATCGAGTGTAAAGGTTACGCCATCGGGCTTTACCTTGTATGATGTAACAGCAGCTTTAGTGCGGATACCCGCAAAGCAAATAACTAATATGGCCGCAAACTGGATGAGTTTTTTTACGCCGGAGAATTTATTTAACATGAAATGATGGTTTATAACACGGTAAATATAACAGTTAATTTAACCGCATATATCACATCGGGCCATTAAATAATGGCATCTCAAAATTGTTACTTACCAAATAAATACTTCACGCCCAAACTCGTGTTTTGACTTTTTACATAGAAAGTGGCGTATGGCGTATAATCTGCATAAGGAGTATAAATAAAGCAAACCTCGATATTTTTTTGCACTACAATACCTGCCTGGATAGGGAGTGTAAACCAAAACCCGCTTAAGGTATAGTCGACGCCATTCATTGTGGCGAAATTATGATCGTAGGTCGAAAAATTGAATCCGACGCCTATGTCAAGGTAAAATTTGAAGTTGGTTTTATTGTAAATATTGAGCAATAGCTGGGGAGCAATTGTAGCCGTATATTGGTGAAAAGAAAAAGGATCAATAGAGCTCAGCCTGTTAATAGTTACGCCATTAAATTTAGCGCTGATGGATGACAGGGTTAGCTCAGTTCGGAATATGAGCTGCTGAACAGTAGGGTTACCAAAAATATCAATACCGGCACTCACTGTTGGAAGCGTAGACGCCGAGGTTTGTGTTCCACCATAAAGCGCCGAATTGCCGGTTTCAGTTGCGGTTTTATTTATACCGATGCCAGTAAAAAACCTGGTTGATATCTTTCTTTTAGCTGTAACTTTATTTCCATTTATGTCATTAACTATATTCTGCAGATCCTCTAAATTGTAGATACTTTGCTCAATTCTGCTGATTAACTCTTCGTTGCCCGGCCTGAATTTATTGGCATACAATAACAGTTGTCCTTTAAAAATAGACGATTTTGTAAGGGCTGAAGACTCATTGATATATTCATAATAATTAAGTTCCAATGGCGTACCGCCCGATTCAGCCACAAAATAGCGGGTTTTATTATCATCACCCTCATAAAAAAGAGTAAGATTACGCCCGGTAACTATTTGTTTTAAAAAAACGGTGTCTGCTATTTTACCTGTATCGATCCCGTTGCTTAATTTTGAAAGATCATTCTTTTCATTTGTGCCTGTGCTGATAAGACCGGAATAAGACACGTAGGTTTCCGTTCCAGTTACCTTAAAACCTTTTATTGACTGGGGATCAAAATGCTCCGTAACTTTATCGGTTTTAACTGCTCTGAAATTGATTGATTTAGGTGATCGGGTCCATTCATGGTAATCAATGTATCCCTTTAAAGTATCTCCATTATTTTTTAAAACATATCCCGGGTAGTAATTTGATTGTGCAAAAACTGAAAAAGGCAAGATGGTAATAAGGATGATAAGTATGTACTTCATTTAGAATGTGATTAGTTTGGATAACCAAATATATCTTATAAACATCAAAAAAGGTAGTTCTGAAGGAAATTGGGCCGCTTTGCCCCATGAGAAATAAACGTGGATAATTTTTAGAAAAGCCCTGACCGCCAAAACTCTTTTATCCTTCAATAGTTATGCTTTACATAAATAAATAGCTATGAGATCTATATGGAAAGGTTCGCTGGGATTTGGGTTGGTTAGCATCCCGGTAAAATTATATTCTGCAGTACAAACCACCGCGCTTGATTTTGATATGCTTGATGGCCGCGACCATTCACGTATCCGCTATCAAAGGGTTAATGAGCACACGCATAAAGAAGTCCCTTACGACAAAATTGTTAAAGGCTTTAAGCTGGATGAGGATTATGTAATAGTGGATGAACACGATTTTGAGGATGCCGCCCCCGAAAAAAGTAAGGTTATTGAGATTGAAAGTTTTGTAGATATTGCCGATGTAAACCCAATGTATTATGAAACCTCCTATTACACCGAACCTGATACAAAAAACAACAAAGCATATGCGCTATTGATGCAGGCGCTGGTAAAATCAAAAAAAGCGGGGCTGGCCCGATTTGTTCTTCGCAGTACAGAAAGCTTGTGCATAGTACACCCGGTCGAAAAATCGCTGGTGGTAACGCGCATACGTTTTGCGCAGGAAATAAGATCGCAGGAGGATTTAAATATTGCTGATGTAACCGTAAGCAAAAAAGAACTGGATGTTGGTATGGCGCTTATTAATCAATATGCCGAACACTTTGACGTATCTAAGTTTAAAGACGAATATAATGATGAGTTATTAAAAATCATCAAAGCAAAATCAAAAGGGAAACGCGCGACGGTTAAAAAACTCAAACCGCAAAAAGCAACAGGCGACGATCTTTACGAACAAT
>CAZZUU010000244.1:0-6504 GCA_964657275.1 uncultured Mucilaginibacter sp.
TATCCCGGTTAGCAAACTAACAGTTCAACCGGGCACAGATTATTTCATCCAATTTACAGCGACCTTAAAAAAGGCTGCAGGTTTATTAACAGCAGGACATATTGTTGCTGCCGAGCAAATTAAGCTCCCCATTTCCCAGGTACTTCCGGAATCGCCGGCTACCGGAACCGGAACGGTAACATTTATACAGGATGATTCAAAATGTATTATAAGCGGAAAAGACTTTTGCTATACATTCAATAAAAAATCAGGGGCATTGCAAACAATGATGAACCAGGGACACAACTTATTACAGGACGGGCTTTATCCTGATTTCTGGCGTGTGCCAACCAGTAACGATAACGGAAGCAAAGCCCCTCAACGGCTTGCTATCTGGAAAGATGTACAGGCTGAAAGAACAATTACTTTGTTCGATGTAAAACAAATAAGTGCGGGAGAAATACGGCTTATTATCAATTCAACTTTTAAAGCGGGAAACTCTGTCTTCGGTACGATTTACAATATTACTGCCGATGGCAAAATACATGTCGGTGTATCTTTTAGAAAAGATGATAAAAACGCACCGGAGCTTTTTAGGTTTGGCATGCGGATGACTATGCCCGGCGCTTATGAGAATATGAGCTGGTATGGACGCGGTCCGTTTGAAAGTTACTGGGACAGAAAGACAGCTGCGTTTGTGGATGTTTACCACGGAAAGGTCTTAGATCAGCTCACACCTTATGTATCCCCGCAGGAAAACGGGAATAAGACCGATGTGCGGTGGTCGAGCTGGGTTAATGATTCTGGCTCGGGTTTAATGGTGAAAGGAGATAGCCTTGTTAACGTCTCGGCACATAATTACCAACAATCCGATCTTGAAAAAGCCACGCATACCAATGAAGTCCCGGTTAAGGACATTGTGGAAATCCACGTGGATTTACAGCAAATGGGGGTTGGCGGCGATACCAGTTGGGGAGCCTACACACACGATCAATACCGGTTACTCGGTAACGAGTATAGTTATGGATTTACTTTGGTGCCGGTTTATGGTAAAGAATAAGCCTGTTTAAAGTACTGTATAGGCGTTCCGATGAGTAATTAATTCAGCGGCAAACTGAAACAAAAGGTCGATCCTACGCCTATCTGGCTTTCAACGCCTATTTTACCGCCGTGGCGCTTGATAATTTCGGCACTTAAGTAAAGCCCGATGCCGAAGCCGGAGATATTTTGGGTGTGGTTACTTTGAACCCGGTAGTAGCGGTCGAAAAGCCTTTCCTGGTCCTGTATTTTTATACCTAACCCCTGGTCGGTAAAACTTACCTGCACTTCATTTTGTATTACCTCACATTTTACAATGATGGTTTTTCCTTTCGGCGAGTATTTGATACCGTTACTTATGAGGTTGGAGATTACCGAGCCGATTTTATCCTTGTCGGCAAAAATGTTCACCGGTCCGCAGGGTTCAAATATAACCTGGTGGCTGGACACTGTTAACTCGGTTTCCTTTATCATCTCGGCGATCAGACCGTCGAGATTAAAGTATTGTTTTTCTATCTGGATCTTACCGGCCTCAAACCTCGATATGTTCAAGAACCCGTTTATCATACTACCCATTTTTTTAACCTGGATGGTGGCTTTATCAAGTGCGCCCGAAATAAACGGGTCATCACTGTTCTTCAGCTTCATGTTTAACACCTGTATAATTGCTGATAACGATGTTAAAGGCGTTTTTAATTCGTGGCTAACCATCCCGATGAAGTCGTTTTTACGCAGTTCGTCTTTTTTCTTCTCAGTAATTTCCAATACCGAGCCTATAAAGCGCATCGCCTCGTTCTTCTCATTAAAAAACACCTTACCCATCGCCCTTACCCATCGCTCTTTATTATCATCAACGCCAACAGTGCGGTATTCCACGTCATAGTCGCCGTTGCTGATGCTTTTATCAAAAAGATCATTGATCAATTTACCAACACGCTCACGGTCGTCTTCATGCAAACCGCCCAAGAAATCCTGCTCATAATTCACGTCCCCTTCATGCGATATCCCGAATAATTCGCGACAGCGGCTATCCCAGTTCATAGTCCCTTTCGTTAAGTCCATGTCAAACGTGCCCAGGTCTGCGGCATTTGTAGCCAGGCGTAATTGCTCCTCGCTGGATCGAAGGTCTTCAATAATCTTATGCTGTTCTGTAATATCTACAGTGGTACCCAGCATTCGCACAGCTTCGCCCTGCTCGTTATAAAACAGTTTCCCCTGGCTTCTTATCCAATGTAGGCTTTCATCGGGCCAGATAATACGGGCTTCGTAAAAATGTTCGCTCGTTACTAGCGCTTTATTAAAAGCCAGCTTTTGAACCTTAATATCTTCCGGATGCAGGGCATCTCTAAAATTATTGTGTGATAATACAATCGTATCGTTAAAGCCAAAGATCTCTGCAAGACGTGGCGTGTGTACCAACTCATCGGTAACCAGGTTCAGGTCCCAGGTAGCAACCCCGGTTCCTTCCACCGCCAGCCGCTGCCGTTCCTCCGATTTTTCGAGTACCTGTTTTGCCAGCACGAATTCAGTTACATCGGTGGTAACTATCATAATGCCGGTTACCTTATCGGCTTCTATAATAGGCTGGTAAATAAAATTATAATAATTGTCGACCAATTCGCCATTACGTTCAATGGTGGCCTGGCTTTCAGCGCCATAATACGGTTGGCCCGATGCATAAACCCCGTCCAGCAGCTTTAAAAAAGGCTGCCCGGCAAGTTCCGGCATCGCTTCGGCAAGCGGCTTGCCGATAATATCGGCGGTTTTCCCCACCATTTGCAATTTAAGGGTATTTGCAGATTCAATGATGTGATTTGGCCCGTTAAGTATAAATATAGCCACCGGTGCTTCATCGACCAGCAAACGGAATCGCGATTCGCTGGCAGCAAGTTCCTCAGCCGTTTTTTGCAGGTTAGCATTTACTTCAGTCAGTTCTTCGTGGGTGGCGGCCTGCTCTTCATTTATTGAAACCAGTTCCTCGTTTGAGGCGGTAAGTTCCTCATTTAAGGTTTGCTGTTCGCTATAAACCTTTTCAACCGCTTTTCGGGCCAATACCTGTTCGGTCACCTCCATGGCAACTACAATTATTCCCGATATCACGCCATTTTCGTTTCTGAACGGGTGATTAATGAAATTGTAATAACCTTCTTCTAACTTTCCGTTTCTGTGCAGGTATACAAGCGACTCGTTACCAAAATAAGGTGTTCCGGTATTGTAAACATCCTGCATAATTTGCAGGTAAGGCTGATCCTCCAGTTCGGGCAACGCCTTAAGCAACGGTTTGCCCAGTATCGACCGGTCTTTACCCCAAAGCTCCAAAAACCTGTCGTTTACAATATCCAGGGTCATTTCCATGCCGGTAAATAATCCCATAGCAATGGGCCCCTGTAATATCACATTACGGAAATTACCAACGCTTGCTGAGAGTGCGGCGGCCTGCTGTTTAACCTTTTCTTCAAGGTCCGTATTATTTGGCCTGGGTTTCAGCAGGTCTTCAATATCCATACACCAGCCGGTATAGCCTAAAAATTCTCCGTCGTCGTTAAATCGCGGAAAAATCTTGTCAGCCACTGTTCTATACACACCATCCCTTCGTTTTAAACGGTATTTTATATTAAAATCATCATGACCGTCAAAACCGCTATTATAAATATCGATATAATGGTCTCTGTCGTCAGGATGGATAGCCTCAATCAAACCGTTAGCGATTGCATGTTCAGCACTGATGCCGGTAAACTTTAGCCAGCTTTGGTTAAAAAAATAAAACGACTTATCAGTACCGGCAGCCCAAATAAGAACCGGTGCCATGTTAGCAATAGTTTTAAATTGTTCGTCGATAATATTTACAGGAAAAATTGGTTCCATTTATTTTATCAATCAATGGCTAATATAAAAAACATAATAATCTAATTTTCCGTGACTTTAAAAGCTATTCTCAGTCACTACGAAATAATATCCAACACCTAACAACTGCTGCTTATTTATAATATTTTTATAGGCGTTGTAACATATTATATAATACATTTAAAAATATTGCATTGCACAATTATAACTAACGTTTTGTATAAATCATATGATAATAACTAAATTATAAAAATATTTCAAATTATAATTTTCGTCATAGTTTAAAACTGCAATAACTAAATAGCTGGCTAAAAAGCGACCAACTTGTTACAATTCACTATATATTTAAAGCACGAAATCTTATCAGATCGCTTAAATTAATACAGGAAAATGACAGCCTTTAAGATCAACAATCCTGCTATCAAAGAGTTTGTTGAAAATATAAATCGCGTAAAAAGGGAAGTAATAATTTACATTGGTATATAACACGCCCTCAAGCCGGGGGATTTTCCAGCCTTTACCCGCTGAATTGGTTTATGGAAAAGTAAACTTAGGCGTTTGGATTTTATTACCCGTCCAACACATCACCACCTTCATTATTCGTTAACTGATTTTTTCTATAATTAATTTATTATCTATTAATTATAAATTTTGGATATTTTCTGGATTTATTTTTGTTTTTATCAATAATTATTTTATCATTGATAACGATCTTGCGCGTTGCGGTAATTAAATAAATATAAAAAAAAATAATTGATTTGTTGGTTACCGTAGTATTAATGTTTATTACAAACCGTTTTGGGCGGTATTATTAATTTATATCTAACTTATGTGGAGGGGCAAAAAATATTGAATAAATTATATAAAATGTGTAATAAACTTTAAATTATGAAGCAAAACCTGACCTTCGCGACATTTTTATCCATCTCCTTTATTTTGCTTTTCAGCGCCTGTAAAAAGGAAGGCGCAATTGAAAAAAATACGCCGGCAACCATTTTAAGCGTAGGTCCCCGCGCAGACATAGCAATAACTAATTCCACAAGCGCAACCCTGGGCAGACAGATTTTTTTCGATACCAATCTTTCAGACCCAATCGGCCAGTCATGCTCCAGTTGTCATGCTACTTCGGTGAGTTTTAGTGATCCATCGCATAATGCCATCTCACCGGGAGCTTTTAAAGGCCGTGCGGGTAACCGTAATGCGCCTATGGCTTCATATACCATGTTTTTTCCCCGCTTACACTATAGTATAGAAGACTCAACTTATGAGGGTGGCCTATTTTGGGATGGCCGCGCTAATTCGCTTGAAGATCAGGCACGGAAACCATTTGTTAACCCTGTTGAAATGAATAACAGCAGCATAACCGCTGTAGTTGCAAAAGTGCATAAGGCAAACTACTATCCGATGTTCAAAAAAATATACGGTGATGTTGCAGACGTAAACCAGGCTTTTACTGACATCGTATCGGCCATCGCCGCATTTGAACGTACGCCCGAAGTAAATCCGTTCACATCAAAATATGATTACTATTTAAAGGGGCAGGCAACGCTTACCGAGCAGGAAACTTTGGGAATGAATCTTTTTAATGATACGCTTAAAGCCAAATGTGGCAACTGTCATTTAACTACGCCCGATCCGGCAAGTGGTAAGGTTCTGTTTACCGACTTTACCTATAATAGTGACGGTGTTCCAAAAAATCCCAAAAATCCATTTTATGCGCAGGCGAAAATATATAATTCTGCAGGTAAGAATTACGTTGACCTTGGATTAGGCGCCATCCTGAATGACCCAACGCTAAATGGTAATTTTAGGGTTTCATCATTAAGAAATGTTGCGGTAACGTCGCCATATTTTCATAATGGTGTATTTACCACACTCGAACAAGTGGTACATTTTTATAATACCCGGGATGTTCCGGGTTCGGGGTTTGCGCCGCCGGAAGTAGCAGATAATATCGATACTGAAGAAACTGGAAATCAGCATTTAACGCCCAAAGAAGAAGCAGCTATAGTTGCTTTCCTGAAAACGTTAACAGATGGTTACCTGGTTAAACATTAAAAAATTTATGCGAATATACTGCAGGTACGGCTGTTGTGGTGAGGGAAGGGAAATTGCATTAATCCTTGAATCATGCTGTAATAATCAGCATGCTGACAGTCTTAAAAAGCGTGGCATTCTAAATGCCGGGCTTTTTGTAATAAGACAAACTTACAAAGCTCCTGAACATTTATCGTGTGCTTTATATGCCCCTAAAATGGCGTCGACTTTTGAGTCTATTAGTATCTGCTGATACTTTACAGGAACGGGGCTAATATTTGCTTTTATAAGACAATAACGACTTTTTTAATTATTAATAAATATGTATAACATTTAATCTCTTACTTATGAAACAATTCAAATTAAACTTTTTGATTTTACTTGCCGTCACGGCAATACTTGTATCGTGCGGCAAAGACGGGGCGGTGGGCCCAACGGGAGCTACAGGTGCAATCGGGCCGGTTGGCCCGGCAGGGCCTGCGGGGGCTAACGGACAAAACGGGAGTGTCATTTACAGCGGTACAACCACCCCTCCCGCTGCTACCGGCGCTGTAGGCGATTTTTATATCGACCTGACAACCGGCCTGCTATTTGGCCCTAAAACAT
>CAZZUU010000245.1:0-6465 GCA_964657275.1 uncultured Mucilaginibacter sp.
TCTTCGTCTAACTTAAATTTAGACAGGTTCATACCAAAAGATAATCCTTTTGATTTAACCAGGTCCTGAATTTCAGTTAATGATTTTTTACCAAAGTTTCTGAACTTAAGCATATCAGCTACGTCATACGAAACTAAATCAGCCAGGCTGCGGATGTCGGCAGCTTTAAGGCAATTTAATGCACGTACAGAAAGATCAAGATCAACCAGCTCAGTTTTAAGGATTTTGCGCATATGCAATATTTCTTCGTCAACTTCCTTGGTTTCTTCTTTAGCCTGTGCTTCCAGCATCATGTTCTCATCACTGAACAGCATAAAGTGCTGGATAAGGATCTTAGCAGCTTCTTTAAGTGCATCTTCAGGATGAATTGATCCATCGGTAGTAATATCCAGTACTAATTTTTCATAGTCTGTTTTTTGTTCTACACGATAGTTTTCAATAGTGTATTTTACGTTTTTGATAGGTGTGTAAATAGAGTCGATAGCTATTACACCTACATTAGCGTCAGGGTTTTTATTTTCTTCGCTCGCAACATAACCACGGCCCTTGTTTACAGTAAGCTCAATTTCAAGCGTCACTGAAGAATCCATGTTACAGATAACCAGCTCAGGATTTAAAACAGTAAAGTTGTTGGAGAACTTGGTAACATCACCTGCTTTAAATGCATCCTGACCATTAATGATCACAAATACTTTTTCGCTGTCGCCGGATTCACCGGTTTTTTGAAACCTTACCTGTTTTAGGTTAAGTATTATCTCGGTAACGTCTTCAACAACTCCTTTAATGGTTGAAAACTCATGCATCACTCCTGAAAAGCGAACTGAAGTGATCGCATAACCTTCCAATGATGAAAGTAAGATACGACGCAGAGCATTACCAATGGTTACACCGAAACCTGGTTCTAACGGACGAAACTCAAACGTGCCATCAAAATCAGTTGATTTCTGCATGATAACCTTGTCTGGTTTTTGAAATGCTAAAATTGCCATTTATATCCTTTTTTATTGTTTTTACTTATTTGTTAATGCAGATATAAGACCGGAAAACCAAATCTCACATCTATTCCCGATAGCTACCGGGATTCAAATCTTATTTAGAGTACAACTCGACGATCAGGTTTTCCTTGATGTTTTCAGGGATCTCATCGCGGTTTGGATAGTTAAGGAACTTACCTGATAAATTGGTAGCGTCCCATTCCAGCCAGCTGTATTTGTTAATTCTCCGCCCGGCTACTGAATGTGTAATAGCCTCAAGAGATTTTGATTTTTCGCGAACCGCAACAACGTCACTTGCCTTTAATAAATAAGAAGCAATGTTTACCACTTCGCCGTTAACGGTGATGTGTTTGTGGCCCACCAATTGGCGTGCGCCAGAACGTGTTGGCGAAATGCCTAAACGGTAAACTACGTTATCTAAACGTGCTTCTAAAAATTTAAGTAAGTTTTCGCCGGTGATACCTTCTTTTGAAGATGCACGGTGAAACAAGTTTTCGAACTGGCGCTCTAATACACCATAAGTGTATTTAACTTTTTGTTTCTCCATCAACTGGGTTGAATACTCTGACTGCTTTCCTCTTCTTTTGGAAGCGCCATGCATACCCGGTGGATAATTTTTTCTGTCTAACGCTTTATCCGGACCGAAGATCGGTTCGCGGAAACGGCGTGCAATTTTTGATTTTGGACCTGTGTATCTAGCCATTTTTGTTGTTTTTAAAGTATCATGCAGCCTGTAGCTGCTGAATCTTAGCTTTAAAAAATCTGTTAATTAAACTCTTCTTCTTTTTGACGGACGGCAGCCATTGTGCGGCAGCGGCGTGATGTCTTTTATAGTAGTTACTTCAATACCTGCTGTTTGCAAAGTACGGATAGCTGATTCGCGACCAGCGCCCGGGCCTTTTACAAATACTTCAACCTTGCGTAGGCCAAGGTCGTAAGCTACTTTACCGCAATCGGCAGCAGCCTGTCCGGCAGCATAAGGAGTATTCTTTTTTGAACCTTTGAAACCCATTTTACCAGCAGACGACCATGAAATAGCCTGGCCGCTTTTATTGGTAAGGGTTAAAATGATGTTGTTAAAAGTAGCGTTGATGTGTGCCTCGCCAACCGGTTCAACAATTACAATACGCTTTTTGGTTACTTTTTTTGTTTTAGCCATTTTTTTAATTACTGCGTTTACGAATTATTAGGTTAGTGCATAACCACGACCCGTACAACTAATTATTTATATTTATATTCCTAATGGTTTTTTAATTACCGGTTTTAACTAACCGCTAATCGCCAACCACTAATCACTATTTAGTAGCTTTTTTCTTGTTAGCAACTGTTTTACGTTTTCCTTTACGGGTACGTGAGTTGTTTTTGGTGCGTTGTCCGCGTAATGGCAAGCCTTTACGATGACGGGTACCACGGTAGCAACCAATATCCATCAAACGTTTAATGTTAAGCTGAACTTCTGAACGAAGAGAGCCTTCAACTTTTATCTGATCGTTAATGATACCACGGATGGCGGTTAATTGCTCATCGTTCCAATCCTGCACTTTGGTATCAAAATCAATACCGGCTTCAGTTAAAATTTTTTGAGCTGTTGAGCGGCCAATGCCGTAAATGTACGTCAGGCCTATCTCGCCTCTTTTGTTCTTTGGTAAATCAATACCTGAAATCCTTGCCATATTTTTTGTTTGTATTGTTAAATGATACCGAACGGCGGGCCACCGTTGTACGGACTATCACAATTTCTTTAATTATCCCTGACGCTGTTTAAACTTCGGGTTCTTTTTGTTTATAACATAAAGTTTACCGTTGCGGCGGATGATCTTGCAATCAACACTGCGTTTTTTAATGGATGCTCTAACTTTCATCGCTGTTATTATTTATATCTATAGGTTATTCTACCCTTTGTTAAATCATACGGACTCATTTCCAATTTAACCCTGTCGCCAGGTAAAATCTTGATGTAGTGCATCCGCATTTTTCCGGATATATGTGCAATAATTTCATGACCGTTTTCCAATTCTACCCTAAACATCGCGTTTGATAATGCTTCCTTAATCGTTCCGTCTTGTTCAATCGAGGCTTGTTTGGCCATATTTTATTGATTATTACTTAATTATCCACCCTAAAAGCGGGATGCAAAATTAATAAAAAAAATTTAACTTTTATTTTTTTCTTTTAAAACATTATCTACATATGAAAATGTAGATAATATATCGGGTTTGCCTTTGTTTATGGCTACCGTATGCTCGTAATGGGCAGATGGTTTACCATCAATGGTTGATACTGTCCAGCCATCATCCCAAAACTTAACCCGTGCCTTTCCGGCATTAATCATGGGCTCAATTGCAATCACCATTCCCTCTTCGAGCTTAATGCCGGCCCCTCGCTTACCATAATTCGGCACTTCGGGTTTTTCATGCAATTGCACGCCTACTCCATGGCCCACCAACTCCTTCACTACACCAAAACCATTCTTTTCGGCATGTTCCTGAACGGCATAGCCTATATCCCCAACGCGCATGCCTACAACCGCCTTTTGAACACCCAGGTCGAGGCATTCCATTGTAACACGCATCAGCTTCCTCACACTCTCACTAACTTCGCCTATAGCAAATGTATAAGCAGAATCACCGATATATTTATTTAACTCGACGCCGCAATCAACTGAAACCAAATCACCATCAGTTAACTCACGATGCCCCGGGAAACCATGTACAACCTGGTCATTAAGGGAAATGCACAACGAATATGGAAAACCGTGATAATTTAAAAATGCAGGTTCTCCACCGTTATCACGGATAAAGGTTTCGGCAAGCTTATTTAATTCAATAGTTTTAACACCGGGGCCTATTACTTTTGCAATCTCCCCAAGTGTTTTGGAAACAAGTAAAGAACTTTCTCTTATGAGTTCTATCTCTTCGACAGACTTATAATGAATCTTTGACATGTCTTAATTTATCAGATAACAGGCTGAGCCGGGCCGCCTGTCGCAATTGGCGTACGTCCTTTAATTCTGCCGGTTTTCATTAACCCGTCATAGTGACGCATTAACAAGTGGCTTTCTATCTGCTGCAGGGTATCCAAAACAACCTGTACAAGGATGATCAGCGAGGTACCGCCGAAGAAACGTGCGAAAGCGCTGCTTACATGTACCATACTTGCAAATGCAGGTATAATAGCGATGATAGCAAGAAATATAGATCCCGGTAAGGTAATCCTTGATATTACACCATCCAAAAATTCACCGGTAGCCCTGCCTGGTTTAATACCCGGGATAAAGCCGCCGTTCTTTTTCATATCCTCCGCCATTTGGTTAGGATTAACCGTAATAGCCGTATAGAAATAAGTGAACGCTATAATCAATATAGCAAACAATAAATTATGTCCCCATGAGGTATAATCAGATAAAGACATTAATACACTGTTGGATGCGATCTTTGGAAACACTGATGCAATGGTTGCCGGTATAAACATTAAAGCCTGCGCAAATATAATTGGCATAACGCCGGCTGCTGTTACCTTTAACGGTATGTACTGACGCACACCTCCATATTGTTTGTTGCCAACAATACGTTTGGCGTATTGTACCGCAACCTTACGGGTACCCTGTACAATAAGCACGGTAAACATTACCACGGCTATAAGCGCCACAATTTCTACGATGAACGTTACTAAACCACCGGCGCCTGCATTACGTGACTGTAATTCTGAAAGGAACGCACCCGGAAGCGCAGCTATAATACCCACCATGATGATGAGCGATATACCGTTACCGATACCTTTATCCGTGATTTTTTCACCAAGCCACATCACAAACAATGTACCCGCGGTAAGCACGAACATGTTTAATATGGTAAAATATGGGTTTGGAATTAGCATCTGATTCATACTAGGATCTGAACTAATCTGTGATTTCAGATAACCTATTGCCTGTGCAGCGGTAATTGCTATGGTTAGGTAGCGGGTCCACTGATTAAGTTTATTACGACCACTTTCGCCTTCTTTTTGCAATTTAGCGAAGTACGGTACAGCAATGCCTAAAAGTTGCACCACAATTGACGCGGATATATATGGCATCACACCCAATGCAAAAATGGAGGCCCGACCAAACGAACCACCTGCAAACATATTCAACAATCCTGTGATCCCGTTGTTCGCATTCTTCGTATTGAGCGTTGCGGCATTAACACCGGGAAGCACAACAAATGAACCTACACGGTATATCAAAAGAAATAAGAGTGTGTTTAATATACGCACTCTCAGGTCATCTATCTTCCAGATGTTGGATAATGTGGTGAAAAATTTCTTCATCGAAAATTATAGCTTAACTATTGTACCTCCGGCTGCTTCGATCGCTTTTTGCGCTGTAGCAGTAAATGCATGTGCTGTAACTTCTAATTTAGCAGTTAGCGCACCACGGCCCAATATTTTCACCAGGTCGTTTCTTGAAACTAAACCATGCTCTTTTAACGTAGCAAAATCTATTGATGAAACTGAATATTGTTCTGTCAGTTTTTGCAGAACGTCAAGGTTAACACCAACATACACTACACGGTTAGGATTTTTGAACCCTACCTTTGGCACACGGCGTTGTAATGGCATCTGGCCACCTTCGAAACCAACTTTAGTGCTGGTACCTGAACGTGAACCGGCACCTTTATGGCCACGGGTTGATGTTCCGCCACGGCCCGAACCTGTACCACGGCCAATTCTCTTTCTATTTTTAGTTGAACCTTCTGCAGGTTTAAGATTACTTAAATTCATGATATTAAATATTTTCTACCGCTACCAGGTGATTAACTTTTCTAACCATACCAATGATAGCTGCAGTAGCTTCAACTTCCACGCTGTGGTTAATCTTTCTTAAGCCCAGGGCTTCAATTGTCCTTTTTTGGCGCTCACTTCTATCGATCACGCTCTTAATCTGAGTTATTTTGATTTTTGCCATGACAGATTATCCGTTAAATACTTTTCCTAAACTAACGCCGCGATGCTGTGCTACAGTATGTGCATCACGTAATTGTGACAATGCCGATACTGTTGCCTTAACCACGTTGTGTGGGTTTGATGAACCTTTTGATTTTGCCAATACATTATGTATACCGGCAGACTCTAATACGGCACGCATCGCACCACCTGCAATTACACCTGTACCATTTGCGGCAGGTTTAATGAAAACAAAACCTCCGGAAAACTTACCGATTTGCTCATGCGGCACTGTGCCGTTAATGATCGGAACTTTTACCAGGTTCTTTTTTGCATCATCAATGCCTTTTGCAATTGCTTCTGTAACCTCTTTTGCTTTACCAAGGCCATAACCTACAACCCCGTTTTCATCACCCACCACTACGATGGCCGAGAAACTGAATGTACGCCCGCCCTTAGTTACTTTGGCTACACGCTGTATGCTTACCAAGCGGTCTTTTAATTCGATCTCGCTTGTTTTTACTCTTTTTATGTTGATTGTTGACAT
>CAZZUU010000246.1:0-6435 GCA_964657275.1 uncultured Mucilaginibacter sp.
CAGGTAAGCCTGCGTGATCTGTAACGTAATGTCGTTTTCCTGCTGAACGATACTTAGGTTGGCAGATTGCACACTCAGGTTTTTTTGAAGGATGGTGTTATTGATATAACCGCCATTATACAAAGTAACCGACGAGTTTAAACTGTATGACCCGGAAGCAGTAAAGCCGGAGCCGCCTCCAATTACATTCCCGCTGCTATCTACACGGGCGCTAAAACCACGTGAATGCTGAAAACTTTGGGATGCGGTGCCTGAAAGGCCCGGCAAACGCGCAGCCCGCGCCAACAAATACTCCTGCTGACTGGTTTGCTGTGAAAGACGAAGGCCGTTGATCTGGATGTTGTTTTTCCTGGCGTAGTCAATGCATTTAACCAAATCCCAGCGAATTGTTTTACCTATTAACGTACTGTCCTGAGCGTTTGAATAATAGAAGCCGGCGAGTAGTAATAGTGTTAGTAGCCCTATGTTTTTCAGTTTGATGAACATTTGTAATTACAGTATCGGCTAATTGGTTTTGTAAACGATAATATAGAGTTAAAGAGAATATGAAGGAAAATGTTTGACCTGCTGATAGTTATGTAAGACAAATACGTGTAATAATTTGATTACAGATAAGCAATTTGTAGGTGGTAAGCCAAATAGGCTTAGCCCTTTATTATAAATTATTAAGCCGGAAAAATATTATTTTATATTAAATAATACAGGCAACGATTCGGGATTTTGGCACGTTATCCACTAAACCAATTGTACATTGTGAAGCTTTTGATTAAAGTAAACCAGGTACCCTAACCCATATCAAATTTATATCATGAAAAAAAATCCCTTTAATTTCCTTACCGGTTTTTTTTTGTTTTGCTGGTAGGATATTTAATTACATCTTTTAACAAAAGCTCAAATCAAGTTAGACAGCATGATGTAATTGTAACTACGTTGGCAGGTTGCGGTCTTGGCAATCCAAACACAATTAGTGACCCTATAAATGGCGTAATTGGTTCAGCAAATGGTCTGGGAACCGTGGCCTCTTTTTATGGCCCCAATGGTATAGCAATGGATGCTTCAGAAAACCTGTACGTGGCCGATCAGCATAATCAATTAATCCGAAAAATTACCCCGGCAGGAATAGTAACTACTTTTGCAGGAAACGGTGCCGCGGGTGCCGGCAACGGCCCTGCCACTTCAGCTTCTTTTAATTCACCATCTGGCATCGCTGTTGATAAGGCCGGAAATGTCTATGTTGCCGATGCATTGAATGAAATGATACGAAAAATTACCCCTGCAGGAATAGTGAGCACCTTTGCAGGAAGCGGCCTGGCCGGTGCGCATAACGGCCCTGCTGCTTCAGCTTCTTTTAATAACCCTAACCACCTAGCAGTAGACGCGGGCGGCGTTGTGTATGTGGCAGATTATGGTAACAACATGATCAGGAAGATCACCCCCGATGGCACAGTAAGCACACTCGCGGGCAGCGGAGCCAGTAGTTACACCAATGGAGCCGGGGCAAAGGCAACATTTACAAGTATTAGAGGAATAGCCGTCGACAATGCCGGGAACGTTTTTGTTTCGGATTTAAACACTGTTCGAAAAATCACCAGGGATGGATTTGTTAGTACGATTGCAGGTCGCAGTGTTTCCAAAACTAATGGCCCTTTTGTTATTATAGACGGAAAGTGCACTGCGGCTTCTTTTGCGGTTACCGAGGGTATTTCGATCGATGCCGCCGGAAATCTTTACGTTGGCGACAATAACGCCATACGAAAAATCAATCGTAACGGAACCGTTACCACTCTTGCGGGTGGTGCACCGGGGGCCTCAACCGACGGCATGGGTGATCGCGCCTCGTTCGGTATACTGCGTGGATTAGTGGTTAATCCAAGAGGCACCCGAATATATGTCGCCGATTTCTACACCAGTTTGATCCGAAAGATAGAAATTCAATAATACGTTATTATGATAGTCAGGCTCTGCGAAACGTCAGTGAACTTACCTGTACAGTAATTAATATTATTCAAAAAAGTAAACGGCGACCATTTTCGGGTGCCCAACGTTAATGTTTATTTAATTAACCTTACACAACATCCTTCCATTCCTAATCAAAAATCCTTCAGGGTAATTTTAAAACAATTATATCACTTTCGTATCAACCAATACCTGGTTCATATTCCTAACAGCATCGGCGCTTTTGCTGAAATTTGCCTGCTCGTCATCACTCAATTTAAATTCAAGTATCTTTTCGAAACCGTTTTTACCGATGATAACCGGCACAACCAATGAGATATCTTTCTGTCCGTATTCGCCGTCAAGTGCGACGCCGCACGAGATTAGTTTTTTCTGATCACGTACAATGCTTTCAACCATTGCAGCCGTCCCAGCTCCAGGTGCATACCAGGCAGATGTACCGATAAGTTTAGTTAAGGTAGCGCCGCCAACCATCGTAGCCGCAACCACTTTATCCTGCTGCTCTTTACTTAATAATTGCGTTACCGGGATACTGTTCCAGGTAGCATGATGAATCAAAGGGATCATGGTGGTATCGCCGTGACCGCCGATAACGACAGCGTTCAAATCAGCAGGAGAGCAACCTAATTCCTGGCTCAAATAATATTTGAACCTCGATGAATCCAATGCACCACCCATACCCAATATCCGGTTCTTTGGTAAACCAGAGGTTTTTAAGGTAAGGTAATTCATCGTATCCATCGGGTTTGAAACCACGATGATAATCGTATTCGGAGAATATTTAAGAATATTTTCGGTAACGTGGCAGGCCTGAGGTGATTACCACTACTTCTGAATCTGCAGTGCTTGCATAATCATTGGTCACACCTTTGATCTTAGTATCAAAGCCTAAAAGTGCAGAAGTTTGCATCATGTCAATGGCTTTGCCTTCGGCAAAACCTTCACGAATGTCTAGTAAAATAAGCTCTTCGGCCAATTCTTTTCTTGCGATATTATCCGCACAGGTAGCTCCAACAGCCCCGGCGCCAACAACAGTTATCTTCATAATATTTATTTGATTTGCAGATGAAAAATTAATTGGCCGAAGATAGATATTTATATTTTTTTTATCTAAAAATTATGCAATTGCGCAATACGCTGTAAGGGCGGTTCTGACATGCACCAATAAACAAATATGGCTACGGGTTGTATAGTCTATTGATAACCTGAAATACTATGGAAAGAAAACAAATTATCTGTATTGCCTTGGCGTTACTTGGCCTTGCCGCCTGCAATCACCCAAAAGCCATCTCAAATGATATCACCAAAACGACGGTCACCCTTAACGGGAAAAAGGACAGTGTAATTAACAATCCAGAGAAAAATTACGGTAATGCCACAGTTTCGGAACCTTGTGTTAAATGCTTGTTGCGAATAATCCAGGAAACTGAAAGCTATAAAAAGGTAACTGCGGGAGTACCGCAGAAACAAATTGTTTACGATGTAAACTGGATTACCTCATCAAAACCAAAAGACCTCGGCACCGGCAAAAGAGTAATTAACGGTATGGAGATAGATGTAAATGAAAAAACTAGTTCTACTTCAAAAAAGGTGACCATTTTTATCTATGATAATGAAAATGCACAGTTCTATTTACTCACTAATCAAAATAAATATGAGGAAGATGAAAAGATTAGCGACGCATCGTTAAAAAAAGTGCGCAACAAGTGCTTTTGGGGTGTTGCCTCCGCTAAATAAATAAATGCCTCGCCCTATTTAATTAAAAAACACACTTATACATCCCAATCCTTTTACTTTTTATGCTTTTTTTATTCAATAGGTGTCATTGGCCCTATAGTTAAACACATTTTATAGTGTTTTTTGAAGTAAATAACCGTTTTCAAAAAAAATTCTAATTTTTTTAATAAAATGTGCTGAATTTTATAAAAATAGTTTAAATTCGCCTCTATAATTATATATAACGTTACAAAAAACACGATTTTAACCGAAATTTATAAAATCCCTTAACAATGGCAACTAAACTTGAGTACATTTGGCTTGATGGCTACAAACCAACCCAAAGCCTTCGCAGCAAAACAAAAATTGAATCAGATTTCAGCGGAAAATTAGAAGACTGCTCTAATTGGAGCTTTGACGGTTCATCAACCGAACAGGCACCAGGCGGCTCATCTGACTGCGTTTTGAAACCTGTTTTTATTTGCAAAGACCCCGGAAGAATTGACGCTTACCTGGTAATGTGCGAAGTACTTGATTCGGACGGTAATCCACATGAATCAAACGGCCGTGCCACTATAAAGGACGATGATAACGATTTTTGGTTTGGCTTTGAACAGGAATACTTTTTATGGGATCCTGAAACCGATAAGCCGCTTGGTTTCCCCGCAGGTGGTTACCCTGCTCCGCAAGGACCATACTATTGTTCTGTAGGCGCTAAAAATGCGTACGGAAGAGATATTGTTGAAGAGCACTTAGATATATGTTTAGCTGCTGGCTTAAATGTTGAAGGTATAAACGCAGAGGTTGCTGCCGGCCAGTGGGAGTTCCAGATATTTGCAAAAGGCGCTAAAGAAGCCGGTGACCAAATTTGGGTTGCCCGTTATTTACTGGAAAGAATTGGTGAAGCACATGGTGTTTCAATCAACTGGCATTGCAAACCATTAGGTGATTTGGACTGGAATGGTTCAGGTATGCATGCTAACTTCTCAAACACAACATTGAGAACTGCCGGTAAAAAAGAAGTTTATGATGCTATATGCGAAGCCTTCCGTCCGGTTGTTGCTGAACACGTTGCCGTATATGGCGCTGATAATCACCTGCGTTTAACGGGTAAACACGAAACTGCTTCCATCAACGATTACAGCTATGGCGTATCAGATCGTGGCGCTTCCATCCGTATTCCATTATTCACTGTTCAAAAAGGGTGGAATGGTTACCTGGAAGATCGCCGTCCAAACTCTGCTGCTGATCCATACAAAGTTGCCGCAGTAATTATCAAAACTGTAAAATCAGCTAAATTCTAATTTTTCCACATTAAAATAGTACTTCTAATCCCCCGGCGTAAAAGTTGGGGGATTTTTTTTTGCCCGTTATTTTTGCAATTCTATTATTTCCAGCGCATGGATTTTATCATCGGAAATACTAAATCTTATGAGGGTACGTACTTTTTGCCATCCCTGCTTGCCAGCGGCACCGGGATTAATATGCAAACCGTTTATCTTATTATCAAAAATAACTTTCAGGATATGTGAATGCCCGCAGATAAACAGTTGAGGAGGGTTGGCGTAAATTTCATTTCTAACCAGCGAACTATATTTTCCCGGATAACCGCCGATGTGCGTCATCCATACGTCCACATTTTCACACTTAAACCGTAAATTTTCCGGATAAACCAATCTCACGTCTTTGCCATCGATATTTCCATATACTCCCTTGAGGGGTTTAAAAGCCGCGAGCTTGTCAGCAAGCTCGATATTCCCAAAATCTCCCGCATGCCAAATCTCGTCACAGCTTTCAAAATGTTTAAAAACTGCATCGTCCAGGTAACTGTGGGTGTCGGAAAGGAGGCCTATTTTTGTCATGCCAATCTGAATGTAGTAATAATCATATACGATATGATCATAACGGTCAGGAAGATTGCATTTGTTACGTATTTCCTTTTAACGTTAAAATAAATCGCCAACAATAAAGCACCCAAGTAAATAACAAAAAAAATAATATAAGGCATTGCCATTTGATTAATTGACTTATCATCGAAACCAAAAGTTTTTAACGGGCCTTTACTATCGTAAAGATCGAGAACATGCAACAAAAAATACGTTATTGGAAAAACTAATATTATTGAAAAAAAAAGGGAAACTATCTTCATTCTAAAATGCGATAAAGTAAGGTTTTAACAGCTTTACATATTCTTCAGAATATTCACCCGCTGCCTTATAGATCGTGAATTTAGCAGTTTCAGTCGACACTCTGGTAAAACCTAAACATATTATGGACCTATGAGTCTGTGAGTGTTCATATGACTGCACATTTATTATCCGATTCGGATAAAGAAAATGCTCTGCCGCTAACATTAAAACAACTTCGGTGAGCGGAACCGGCAAAACTAACCAGCAACAACCATCGGAAGTTAAGTGAGTTGAAACGCCTTTTATCAACCGTTCAAACAAATCAACGTCAGCATGCTTGGCCAAGGCTTTTTTAGCACCCGGAGATTTTAACGAATTGATATAGAAAGGTGGGTTAGAAACAATAAGATCATATTTCCTTCCGGGAAACCGATCAAAATAGCTTTCAAAGTCCAAACTATAAGAGGTTAATTGATCGGCGAACGGGGATTCTTTAAAATTTTTTGCTGCTGTTTCGGCTGCAGATTCATCAATTTCGACTGTGTCAATTTTAGTAGTGTTATATCGTTGTGCCAGCATTAAGGCTATAACTCCTGTGCCGGTACCGATGTCTAATATGCTTGCCGGTTTATTC
>CAZZUU010000247.1:0-6399 GCA_964657275.1 uncultured Mucilaginibacter sp.
ATATTGATATCCGGCCTCTTTCATGCCTGAAGAGACATAAGTATCTACCATTCCTTTAAGTAAGGGCTCATCAATATTGGTTTGGAAAGTGTTCCAGCTATTCCATCCCATAGGAGGCGTTTTGGCCAGCTCTTCAAATTTCTGCGCATAAAGCTGCGTACACGAAATTATACCCGCTAACGAAGCAAGCAGGAAACTTCTCATAAGTTTAATTTTCATTTTTTTTATCTCTGGTTGTTTATAGTTTAATGGCTATTGGCGATTGTTGAAGGGCAATGCGCGGTTAATAAAAAAAAGCTAACATCAAAATGATGTTAGCTTCGTCAAATATTCAAAAACAATTTAATTATCTGAACAATTACTTCAATTTATTTATCGGCAACTAAATATACAACACCATATGCCGGAATAGTAACCGTAATACCACCTTGTATAGGTGAAACGCTAGGCGGAATACTGGCATAGTTGGAAGGGCCACCTGAAATGCCATTTGCAGGGCCTACGCCGTTAACAAATACTTTACGTGAGAACGGAGCATTGTCTGTACCACCGTTAAGCGAGTAATAATAATAATTTGTACCGGGTACAAAGTTTTTAAAATTAACATTAACAACATGGCTTGCATTACCCGTGTTTACCAAAATAACGCCTGCTTGCCCTGAAGTAAACGACGAAGCATAACTGTTTATGTCTGTACTGCCGGATACGGTAGAACTCACTACTCTATCGCCTATATAATTTTGGAAAAAACTCATGTAATAAAATGCAGGCCTCGGGTTCCACTTTGCTACGCCACCGGGTTCATCACCGATGTTAAACATACCCTGGTCATCGCCGTTGGACCATCCGTTAGCCAAATCCCAGCGGGCAGCCATACTATATTGATCCTTTAGCGCTTCGCCTAATACCATAACAGCATGAACGCCTGCAATGGACGATACAGTTTCTGAGCCGCCTATTGTTTGAATGTTATACTCGTCAAGCGCCACAGGTTTTTGTGTTACACCGGCATTTTGTACTGATGTTTTTACCCATTGCATTACTGCACTGGTACTTGGCCCCGGCGTAGAAAGCACAGTAACTACTGATGATTGTTCGTTATACGGAGTATAATAATTGTGAACTACAAAGAAATCTGCATTATTCCCCATTGCGTTAAGAACGTTTGCATTCCAATTAGTTACACCAGCGTTGTTATTTGCATCGTTAGATGAAGTTAAAACTGCACCGATTTTTATGTTGTTGTTACCAACTTCTAACGCGGCTGCCCGCATCGAGTCGGCAAATATTTTGAAATGAGTGCCGTAAACGGTGCCTGTAAGCACTTGAGGTTGACTATCCTGATTCAAATGTGTATCTATATAGTAACCAGCTTCCCAGTTACCATAATTTTCATTACCAACCTCCCAGTATTGCGTGCGCCCCTTATCATATCTTACCCAGTTTGCAGCCAAATGTGCGGCAACCTGCGCCGGATGCGCACTGGTTCCGTAACGAGCATACCCGTAATTAACTGTTATGAGGGCTGTGCTGTTAGTTTGCTGCAATACTGAATAAAAATTATCTAAGCTGAACGTCCAGCTTTGGGTATTGTTTCCGTACCAGTAACCTGCGGCTGAGCCAGATCCCTGGTTGTTCAACAACACGCTTGGAACATCTGGTGGCGAGGTTACATTTCCCTTTCCGTCGCCGTTCCAAAAATAGACGTCAGATAAACTTCCTCCCGGTGCTCTCAGAATACCAGGATTGAGACTTTTTATCCCACTCATTAAGGCAGGCTCTGTAACATATTGGCCCATAAATGGATTGGTATTGTTGCCATATATATTGGTGGATGCTTTTGTAATTATCTGGCTCAGGTCAACGTCAACATTAACAGCTCCGTTTGGCGACGGCTTTGTAACGGCAGTAGTACTGCTGGGCACTGTAAATGTTTTTGCAACCCAATTATTCAGGAAAAAGCCCTGAGATGCTACAATCGCCGGATCGGCTCCTACCGTAACCGGGGTAGTTGGCGTTGTTTGGATGTCGGTATTAACCGTCGTTGTTGTGGTAGTTGTTGTTTGACTGCCGCTAGCGGGCGCACTGTCTTTTTTACATGATCCCAATACCACTAAAGAGATCATCAATACAGCAATCGTTTTTTTGATGTTTTTCATTTTTTTTATTTTTAAAATCCACACGTTTTTAGCTGACCCAACTTATTTTATTTTCAGCTGATTATTAAAATCTTTATCCTATTCTTTTTATTATTTCTATGCAAGCCCTGCTATTGTGATAAGGGCATTTCCACATGCCAACTTTATCTTCCGACGCCATTAACTTTCCATGTTCATAAATCCCCCACAGCCATTCGCCGTTAACATTATCCAATATGTGTTGTTTAACAAATGCCCAGTTACTAAGCGATATGTCTAAATATCTTTCGTCGTTGCTAATTTGCCAGGCGTTATAAAAACCTACCATTGCTTCGGCTTGTACCCACCAATGTTTCTCTCTTATCAAATGGTCATCTGCCGGTTCAAACTCATACCATAGCCCGCCATCTGCATCCAGGCCCTCAATAGTTGCTTCTGCCATTCGTATAGCCAATTCCTTTGTTTTTTTGATCATAACCTCGTTGTGAACCACTTCGGCGGCCTCCAACAAAAGCCATGCGGCTTCAATATCATGACCATATGAAACCAGGTCAGATTTCTTGTTCCATGTTTCGTCAAAAAACAAGTTAAGATGACCTTTTTCTTCATCTATAAAATGGTCGAAGAAATTATTGAGCAGAATTTCGATATGTGATTTTACAGCCTTGTCGGGCCATATACGGTATAAAGTAGTAAAACCCTCCAATACGTGCAGATGCGTGTTCATGGTTTTTTTCTCGTTCGCATCTTTCGCACTTAAGCGCAAATTTTCAATCGGCTTCCAATCCCTCGTAAAGGCCTCAAAATAACCGGTTTCTACCGGGTCATAGGCGTGCTCAACAATCTGGTAAAAAAGTTCTATAGCAATTTCTTTTGCCTCGGTTTTACCCGATGCAATAAAGAATTCACTTAATGCATAAATGGTAAAAGCTATAGCATATACTTGTTTTTTAGTATCCAATGGCTGGCCTTTATAATCCAATAACCAGTAAACACCTCCATATTCATTATCTATAACGTGGCTAACGATATAATCATAAGCACGGTTAGCCAGGTCGAGATCCGAGGTATTATGATTAAAATTGTAAGCTGCAGAAAATGTCCACAAAATACGAGCGTTTAAAACAGACCCTTTCGGCGAGTCAGCGACTATATTGTTATCGTTATCAATCTTACCATAAAAGCCACCGTTTATTTGGTCTGGAGTAAAATCGGCCCAAAATTTAAGTATTTGGTTTAACTCCTGCGCCAACTCCCGCTTATATACGTCTAACTGCTTCTCAATAGTCTGCTCGTCTGCCATTCTACTCATATTGTTGCTTAATATTGTCAATTAAACATTTATTTTTTTTAGCCATTATGCACTCAAGGGAGCTGGAGGCATAACTTTAAATTGTTAGTTTACTTTAAGATTGCACCGCCTTATTCCCGTCAATTATCTTATAAATTGTATTTACTGATAAAGCCGAACGCAAACCATCAGCGGGCGTATTTATCACATAATCAACCAATTTATCTACGGTGCTTGTTGCTACATGTAACCGGGTGTCTGACGAAGCATAATAAATATAAACCTTACCATCACCATCCTTTATCCATCCATTGCAAAATACCACGTTTGATACATCACCTACACGTTCAGCGCCTTCCGGTGCTAAAAAATAGCCTGCAGGCTTATATAAAACCCTGGTCAAATCATTCAGGTCGGTCATGAACATATATAGCACATAACGCAGACCGGCAGCAGTATTACGTACCCCATGGGCCATGTGCAGCCATCCTTTTGGTGTTTTTATAGGGGTTGGCCCTTGTCCGTTTTTGGCTTCGTAAACCGTATGATAATTTTTGTTATCGATAATTATTTCCTCACCCACTACTGCATTTTCCATGCTGTCACTCAATCCAAAACCAATTCCGCCTCCCTTTCCTGCGCTTATGAACCCATCCTGCGGGCGGGTATATAATGCGTATTTGCCATTAACAAATTCCGGGTGCAATACCACATTTCTTTGCTGCGGCGAGTTAGTTTTCAAATCCGGCAAACGGTCCCATTTAACGAGGTCCTTTGTTCGGGCGATACCACATGCGGCAACTGCCATAGACTGGTCATAAGCAGGCGCATCAGGATCACGTCTTTCAGTACAAAATAATCCGTATATCCAGCCATCTTCATGAGCGGTTAAACGCATATCATATACGTTAGTATCCGGCTCTTCGGTTTCCGGAAGCTGAATCGGGTATTCCCAAAAAGTGAAATCACTTACGCCGTTAGCACTCTCGGCAACTGCAAAAAACGATTTACGATCGGCCCCTTCAACACGCGCCACAACAATAAATTTGTTTTTAAATTTTATAGCGCCGGCATTAAAAACAGCGTTAATGCCAAAACGTTCCATCAGGTATGGGTTAGTTTCGGGATTGAGATCATAACGCCAGGTTAAGGGCGTGTGGGCTGCTTCCAGCACCGGGTATTTATATCGGTCAAAAATGCCGTTACCAACGCCATCAATCTCATTTGGCTTATTGATAAGTTGGTTATGGGCCTCGTTTAGCCTGTTCAATCGTTTTTGGAATTCTTGTGTCATATATAATTAATAGTCTTTTAATTTATCCCACCATGTTTTTTTCAAAATCATAATAATTACTGCTAATACACCCAAAGTAACCAATAGCGGCATTTTTTGCCTTAATACCAGGTACATGGGTAAAATAGTAAGGGCACATTGGGCTAACGTACCAATAACTACATTGAACATATTAAGCTTAAAGTTTTTATTAGGTTGAAAGGTGGGATCGTCCTTTAATACCGACTGCTTAACCGGCTCCCAAAAACCCCACGGGCGCACGGTTGAGTAAAATGATTTTAAAACAGCCATATCTGTTGGCGGTGATGCATAAGTACCAATTATTGAACCTGCTAATGATAATGCAAACGTAACAGGGAACCAATACAACATTTGGGAATCGTCAATAAAATGAGAGAATATCAACGCTATAACAATACCGGTAAGCATTCCCCAAAAGAATCCGGTTGCGTTAAAGCGCCACCAATGCCATTTTAATACGTTTGAAGCTACATAGCCGCCAAATAATGCCGACACAATCCATTGAAGTACGCTGTTAACATCTTTTACAAAAAATCCAAGTATTACCCCCACCGCAACAACGATAACACCTACCAAGTAATTCATTGAAATAACCTTTTTTGCGGATGCTTCGGGGTTAACGTATTTGATATAAATATCATTAACTATATAAGCCTGTGCAGCATTCATTGTACCGCTGAAAGTGCTCATAAACGCACCCAATAAACCTGCAAGCAACAAGCCTACCAGGCCAACCGGCAAAAAGTTATTGATAACAGCCGGCAATATCCGTTCAAAATCAATGCCGCCGGTACCGTCTTTTAAATTTAACTGATGATAAAAAATTAAGCCTAAAACAGTAAGACTTATAATAAGCGTATAACGGATGGGTAAAAGAATGATATTTACAAAACCACTCATTTTACTGGCCTCCTCAGGTGACCGGGTTGACAATATTTTTTGCATATCGTAATTTGGTGCCGGCCCTGCTAACGCTGCAAAAAAACCTTTAAAGGTCATCATCATAAAAAAGAGACCGAAAAGTGAATAGCCATCGCTTTTTATTTTCGAATTCACTTCAGGAATAATGCGCGACCAGTCGAGCCCGAGATGAGTACCAAAAAACGGGCTCATCCACCCCTGCGGAACATGCAACGGGTTACCCTGCATATGCCCCATCGCAATAAAGCCTATCCAGATGCAGGCTACCGTCATGATGCCGTATTTTACCATATCACCCACCACAATACTATGCATACCGCCTAAGATGGAGTAAAACATAGCAAACAGCGTGAAAATAATACCGTAAACATGCGGAACATATTGAGGCGCAACGTCAAATGGAATATACCCTTTGATCATATCCCAGGGTACAAATATTTCAATAAACTTGCCCAAACCGATAAAACCATAGGCCATAAAGCCCAGGCAGCTTAGTAATGCAAAAGCTATTACCACTACCTGTGAGGCGCTAACGCCCGGGCCCGATTTCCCGAAACGTGTACCGAGCCATTCGGCACCTGTTGTGGCATTTGAACGCCGCAGCCAGCGCGACAGATACATCATTAAAAACACCTGGTTAAATACCGGCCAAAGCCAGGGTATCCAAATGCTTTTCATGCCATAAACAAAGCACAGGCTAACCATCCACATGGTTCCGCTGATGTCAAACATAG
>CAZZUU010000248.1:0-6376 GCA_964657275.1 uncultured Mucilaginibacter sp.
GCTTTTATAGCTTCAATATCAATACAATTAACCGGGCAAACCTTGGCGCATAAATCACAAACAATACAATCGTCCATCTCCACATCCAACTGGTAACGCCCAACCTCGGGCACAGGCAGTTTTTGGTGGGGATATTGTATGGTATTGGTGCCTTCCAACTGCTTAAAATAATTACTATCGCTTGCAGGCAGCACCGTTCTCTTCTTATGCGAAGAAAAGAGGTGACCAAACGTGAGTGAGAGTCCCTTAAATGCAGTTGAAAATCCTTTTATTATGTTTGTCATTAGTCATTAGTCATTGGTCATTGGTTTTTTGGTCGCTGGTCTGTTGGATATGCTCCAATGACTAATGACCAATGCCCAATGACTATCCTACATCAGCCACAATCTCCATATTCCCGATATCAGCATACAGGCAAATGCCAGGGGTGTTAATACTTTCCAGCACAGGCTCATCAACTGATCGACCCTGAACCGTGGCAACGTCCACCTGATCCACATTTGCACGCCAACCAGCGCCAGGGTTTTTATTAATATCCATACTATCCCCCAGGCTGTATTGGTTGTCCAGGTTGCTAAATGAACCGACCCAATATTTGGCAGGGGTGTATTCCACGCGCCTAAAAACAGGATCACTGCTATCATCGATACCAGGAACATCATCGAATATTCTGCTAAAAATACGAGCGCAAACCGCAGGCCGGTATATTCTGTATGAAAGCCGGCAACCAGTTCTGATTCCGCTTCGGGTATATCAAACGGCGCCCTGTTACTTTCAGCCAGCGACGCTATAAAATAGATCACAAAGGCTACCAGCAGGTGCGGCGCCCTGAAAATGTTCCATGAAAATATACCTCCGATGGACGACACATCCCAAAAACCGGCAAATTTTATTTTTTCGATCGACGTGATCCCCTGCTGCACAGCAATATCCTGCAAGTTTAGGGTTTGCGCTATCATCACTACCGATATGATGGCGAAGCCGGCAGGTATCTCGTAAGATATGATCTGTGCGGCGGACCGCATGGCACCTAATATGGAATACTTGTTATTTGAACCCCATCCGGCCATTAAGATGCCGAGTGTCTCGATAGAGATGATGGCGAAAAAATAATATAGCCCTAAATTCAGTTTAGCAGGTGCAACATCAGGCGCCCAGGGTAAAACGGCAAAGCCCAAATAAACAGCTATGAAGATAATAGCCGGGGCCATCACAAATAAAATTTTATCTGCAGCAGTCGGGATGATCAGCTCCTTTTGGAGCATTTTAAGAATATCGGCAAAGGTTTGCAGCAATCCGAACTTACCCACCTCCGTTGGGCCCAGCCTATCCTGTATGAACGCGGATACCTTACGTTCAGCATAAACGCCGAATAATGCGAATAAGGCTGAAAAGCCGAACAATCCTATCGCTATAAAGAAATATGTAAGGTAAAAGTTCAACCGTTTTGCTTTAACTGCAAACTTAATAAATTTTGGTTGATTGAGTTACATTGCATAGAATAGTTGACTAATTTAGTAGAATTAATCAGCACTAACCAGCCTTACCTGTAATAAAGGTATCTTAAACGGCTGCCAGCCGGCGTAAACGCTAAAGAGGGTTAACACAACTTAACACAATTTAATGTTAACTTTTATAATATACTGAAAATCAGCAATTTGAATTTTTGCAAGCTTAACCTATGTTAACCCTATTTATTAATTCCCCGCTAATCTCTATCCCCCGCACTTCACATCCGCAAATTTTGATTTCACCTGTGCTTCAAAGAATATTTCCGCATAGTGATCAAAGTCGGCTGTGTCATCAGTAGTGGTAAAAAATTGCTGGGTGCCATTTTGGGTGAGATTGGCATTCATTTCAGGATGCCTTTTGAGATAGTCGACAAGGCTTTTTGCAACGATGTCGCCCTGTGATACCACTTTGACTTTCCCCTGTAAGTAGCTATTGATCTTTTGCTGCAACAAAGGGTAATGGGTACAGGCCAATAAAAGTGTATCGATGTTTGGTGATTGCGCCAAAATTTGGTCAAGGTATTTTTTTACAAAATAATCCGCACCGGGTTGATCATGTTCTCCGTTTTCGATGAGCGGCACCCAAAGCGGGCAAGCTTGTTGATAAACTCTTACCTCCGGGAAAAAATGGGCGATCTCTAAAAGATATGAGCCTGACTGCACGGTACCCTTTGTGCCCAGCACGCCTATCTCTTTTGTTTGGGTGAAATTGCCAATCACTTCGGCGGTGGGCCTGATAACACCAAGCACACGTTTCGACGGATCTTCTTTTTGCAGATCCTGCTGCTGTATGGTGCGAAGCGCCTTTGCAGACGAAGTATTACAAGCCAGCACTACTAATGGGCATCCCATTTTAAAAAGCCATTGTACACATTCCCAGGTGTACTGGTGGATACTTTGAAAAGAGCGGTTACCATAGGGCGCCCTGGCGGTATCACCAATATAAATATAATCATGCCCCGGAAGCTCTTTTAGGATCGACTTAAAAACAGTTAGCCCGCCATAGCCCGAATCAAAAATCCCAATAGGTTTGTTAGTTAGCATCGGTACAAAAATAGAAAAAGCGCCCAGCATTTACGGAGCGCTTTTTTTGGGGTAATATTAAGTTATTACTTTAATCCTAATTTTAATTTTACCGCCGTCATCATATCATCACTGTCAGGCGAAACAATAAGGGTTGTTTGCGATGAATCCAGCACATACGTGTAGCCTTTTTCTTTAGCTACTTCGGTTACTGCCGCGCGCGCTTTGTCAATTAACGGTTTCGAAAGCTCATTTGATTTGGCATCAACCTTCTGCGATGCGTCGTTTTGATAATCCTGCATGCGTTTCTGGATGTCCTGCAATTCCGATTGCTTTGCTGAACGTACCGCGTCAGTCATCGTTGTACTGTTTTTTTGAAAGTCCTGGCCTTTGGCTTGAAGTTCATTGTTCATAACGGTAAGCTGATCAATAAACTGCTTTTGATAAATGTCAATTTGCGACTTTACAGTTTTGGCCTCGGGCATTTGGGCAAGCAGGGCCTGAAAGTTTATATAGCCAATTTTTGTTTGTGCTTTGGCAAAGTTGCCTATTGATAACATGCATACCGCAACTAAAGCAACTTTAAATAGTTTTTTCATTTTTCTTTTTGTTCTGTGTTTAAAAATAGTGGGATTATTGTTATTTAAAAAATTATTTTGCAAATACTCCGGGCTTCAGTCCCAGGTGGGTTATTACATCCGCGCTTTTATCATAGCGGGGACTCGCGTACAACATGATCACTTCGCTGTTTTTGTCAAATATCATATCTATATTATCATTTTCAGCCACCGCCTGTATAGCTTTTGCCATTTTATCCTGTATCGGTTTAATCATGGCATTACTTCGTTGGGTTAATTCTCCTTCGGGGCCAAACTTTTGATTTTGAAATTCTTTGGCCGATCTTTCTTTGTCAGCAATTTCTGCTTCGCGGCGCTTTTTCATATCGGCGGTCATTAAAACCTGGTCGGCCTGGTAGGCTTTATATAAGCGGTCAATCTCCTGGAAACGTGCGTCGACCTCTTTTTGCCATTGTGCCGATAGCGCGCTTATTTGCTTTTGTGCCGAAACATATTCGGGCATGTGTTTCAAAATATAATCAGAATCAACATAGGCGAAACGTTGTGCCAATGCCGCTGTAAAGGACAGGAACGTAAAACCCAGTATCAAAATTACTTTTTTCATCACAATTTTCCTCCAAATTAATTAAATCCGCCGCTTAAGCTTTGCGCGATGGAAAAGCTAAATTGGCCTTTATTTGCGGAAGGAATTCCCGGAATTTTATCAAACCCGTATCCATAATCGAGGCCAAGCAAACCAAAGATAGGTAAAAATACTCTTGCTCCAATACCTGCCGAGCGCCTTACATTAAAGGGGTCATATTTACTAAAACTATCAAATACGTTTCCTGCCTCGGCAAATGATAACACGAAAACGGTAGCTGTTTGGCTTTGTATAACCGGGTAACGAAGTTCAAACGTATATTTATTGTAAATTGTACTGCCAGTATTGTTGTCGGCCAATGTTCCGCCGTTAGCCGTAGAATATCTTGCACCAGCCGGAATTACCGAGAAATTTTGATAACCCCTTAAACCAATGATATCACTACCCTGTAAAAATTGGTAGCTCTGCATACCATCGCCACCTAATTTAAAACGCTCAAATGGCGAAGCCGGTACTATAGAATTATATTCTCCTAAGAAACCAAAACGAACTTGAGATAATAGCACCAGTTTACCTGCTATGCGTTGAAACCATTGTGCATCGTATTTAAATTTGTAATATTCCACAAAATGATAAATCTGCTCGGGTGTAGCTATTTTATAATCAATACTGTTAAACAATGAGTATGGCGGCGTGCCCTGTAAGGTCAACTTAATATTAGACCCGGATGTCGGAAAAATCGGCGCATCCAGAGAATTACGGGATAATTCCTGGGTGAGCTTAATATTGTATGATGTACCGTTTCTAAATAGATAACCCGTGTAGTTATCCAGGTTGTAGTGGTCGAAGTTTAACGAATAATTGAGCTGAAAATAGTTATCAGGCCAGTTTAAACGTTTACCCAGCGTTACGCCAACACCGTTAATTCTTAATTTATTATAATAAGGGCTGGTAGTTGCATAATACTGCCCGGTTGAACTTAACTGCGTGTAAGCTGATATGGCAAAATAAATCGGTTTTTTACCACCCAGCCAAGGCTCAGAAAATGTAAACGAAAAATTCTGATAAGTACGGCCGCTTGACTGGCCCCTTAAACTTAGCTTTTGCCCGTCGCCTTTTGGCAGCGGCTTATAGTCTTTAAGGTGAAATATATTTCTCAGTGAAAAGTTGTTAAAAGTAAGTCCCAAAGTACCTACGATCTGCCCGCCGCCGAAACCGCCTGAAAGTTCGATCTGGTCCGACGGTTTTTCAACTACGTTGTAAACAATATCAACGGTTCCGTCCTGCGGATTAATATTAGTTGGTTTTGGTTCTGTTTTTTGATCGTCGAAATTTCCTAACTGGCCAATTTCGCGGGTACTTCTTATCAATAAGGCTTTATTAAATTTCTGGCCGGGCTTGGTTTTAATTTCGCGCATAACCACTTTATCATTGGTAACGTCGTTACCTTTAAGTAAAACGCGATTTATAGTGTACTGCGGCCCTTCATAAACCCTTATATCCATATCAACTGTATCGTCATGGATTTTTGTTTGCACCGGGTCGGCATTGTAGGTTAAATATCCATCGTTCAGGTAAAGCGACGAAACATCATCATCATTTGGCGTTGGCCCGCTTAATCTTTTAGTTAATTCTTCTTCACTAAAAACATCCCCTTTTTTTATACGTAATACTTTAGCAAGTATATCTGACGGATATTTTGCATTGCCCGACCATTTGATGTCACCAAAGTAATATTTGTGGCCTTCAAACACCTTTATTTTTACACCCACGGTATTCTCCCCTGTTTTAAATACAGAATCGCTCAAAATTTCGGCATCGCGATAGCCCTTCCCCTGCATTTTTTCAACAAGGCTTTGCTTATCTTCATCATATTTATCCTGCTTAAATTTTCGTGATCCAAATAAGTTATAGAACTTTTTTACCCGTGTCTTTTTCAAATATTTCCGCAGGGTTTTTGATTTAAAGGCAGAGTTACCACTAAAATCCACCTCGGTAATCATCACCTTTTGCTTTTTATCGATAAAAACATCGAGTATTACGCTGTTGGCATCACCCGGGTCTTTCCGCTGTTTAATGGTAACCGTTGTATTTAAAAACCCTTTTTCATTAAAATGCTTCTTTATGATGGCTATGGTTGTACTCAACAAATTTTCGTTGACAACCTTACCGCTTTTATCAGATAATTTTTTCTGCACATCGTCAACCTCCCCTTTACGTATCCCTCTTAAATTCATTTTAGATAAACGTGGACGCTCAACCACAACAATCTCCAGGTAAATAGTGTCGAGGTTTATTTTGGTTACGTTTAATTGTACATCATCAAATAAGTTTTGCTTGTAAAGGTTATTTATCACTGCCGCATTGGCTTCGCCGGGCAGGTTTATCTTATCGCCTTTATTTAATTTTGATATCTGGAGCAACACATCTTTGTCAAGGGATTTTGTACCGCTAATGGTAACGCCACCAATAATATAATCTTTAGGTTCAAGGTAACTCAAACTATCAGCCGGTATTGATTTCGACAGGGAATATCGTGGTTGGTTAGACACCTGTGCCAAAACAGCGGTACTCAGAACGGTAAATAGAATAGCAAAAAGGAATTTATTCATTCGAATATTTAAGTGGCTAAAAATAATTTATACAGTTGTTAAAAAGTGTTAAAAGTAAAAATTTAGTTG
>CAZZUU010000249.1:0-6316 GCA_964657275.1 uncultured Mucilaginibacter sp.
TTTGCGAGAGCCTGCCTGCGCTTTCATCTTTAGGGTTTAAATACGGTTTCCCGGAGGCCGAAAACAAACGTATCAATGCCATCTACAATTACACGCTGAATAACTTCCATAAAAAAATAAAATTGAACGAGGTGGCCGAAATAGCCCAAATGACCACTAACTCTTTTTGCCGGTATTTTAAGTATCTCACAGGCAAAACCTATTCGAGTTTTTTAACGGAGATAAGGATTGGCTATGCCTGCAAATTACTGATCGCCAATAAAACCTCGGTTAAGCAAATATGTTATGAAAGCGGCTTTAATAACTTTTCGTGCTTTCATCAATACTTTAAAAAACAAACCGGCAAAACGCCGCAGAATTACCAGAAGGAGTATAATTAGTGAGTCTTTAGTCTGAAGTACAAAGTCGGAAGTCGTAATTCCCTTACTTAGTACTTAAGACTTTCGACTTGAGACTACCTACTTGAGACTATCTAATAATTATACAATCGTACATGTTGTATGCCATATTCGCCAACCGGGATCCGCACATGCCGGCCCTGGTGGTCCTGGTCGCCATTCATGCTGCGGCCCGGAATCCATTTTGAGTTTTTAAAAACGCCCTCATCCACGCTAAGTAAACCTGCCCGTTTATCTTTTTCGGTAGATTCAAAAGTTACCACGATACCTGTACCGGCAACATAAAACTCGCCGGGCGCTACTTCTATAATAATCCCGCCCGATTTGGGCCAGGTTTGCTCTTTTGCACCGGGCGACCATCCTAAAGAATACTCATGTTTAACAGTAATGATGTAACCATCAACGGTAACTTTTTGCGAAACAGAATCTTTGTCCAGTAAAAAACCCTTCACCGAGCCTGCCGGGCCATATTGGTTAATTAAAGGTGTTAACTGGCTTACTATATGATAAGCTTTACCGATGGGCTCTTTGGAAGGCGTTTCTGTAGATTCAATGGAAAACGGCGAAAACGATAAACAGTTATAATGCCCGAATGCATAAAACGCCTTCGCATCATCACCGGCCTCTAAGCGAATTTCGGGAATAAATAACGGATTATTGTCCCGGGTGTATAAATCGCACCAGTATTTAAAGTCAGGGTTATAAAAATCAGGGCCAAGGAAATCGATAGCAGGTGCGCCCGCTTTCCAAACATCCATCACATTGGGTAGCGGCCCCGCGCTTGGTACGCCATAGTGGCCGTTTGCATGTATAAGGGCGCCGTTCAAATACATGGGGAGGTTATATTGTGCTTTGCCTGCCGCAGCAATTTCATTCACATACGCAGCAAAATACCAAGCGGAGAATATTTCGTCGGCGCTAAAGCTCTTCCCGAATATTTCTTCCCATGTTCCGCTAGTTTTAAAGCCGTTTTGCTCCCATATGGTCGTAATCTCAGGCAGCAATTTGTCTTTATTCTTTTGAAGATAGGTGATAAACTTATCCGGCACCTGCTGGTTAAAGGCAGTGATAGCTGCGGCATCATAGCTTCGCGTATCGGGCAGCATGGCAATTTCATTCTCCACCTGTACGGTTATAACCGTATGCTGCTGGCCATCTGTTTGCTTCAGGTGTTTCATCAGGATTACGAATGCCTTTTTATCGGCTTCGAGGTTGTTTTTGCTGAAAGGTGTCAGCATCTCCTGCGGCTTTCCGCTCTTTTCCAACACCCTTGGAAACCTTGATTCATTTGTTTTTACCCATGCCGGCGCATAGCATGATACGATATTTTTCCACGAACCGAACCACAACAGCACCAACTTCATGTGATTTATGCGTGCACCTTTGATCAACCCGTCAACCAACGAAAAATCGAACTTACCTTCACGCGGCTCTATCAGGTCCCAATAAACCGGGCTTATCACGGTATTGAGGTTCATTTTTTTTAGCTTGGGCCATTGCGCATTCAAATAGCTTAAATTTGAAGCAGTTGAGTTACCCAGTTCGCCGCCTAAAATCAACCAGGGTTTACCATCTACCAATAACTGGTAATAATTTCCTTCTTTGTGCAGATGCGGAGTAGCGGATGATCGTTGTTGCGCGTTTAATTTAAACCCAGAAAAAATCAGCGTTATTAATAGTAATAGTTTATTTTTCATTTGATTATTAATACGGCTTTAAATACTGCGTTGCGAGTGCAATTTAATATAATTCGGCTTATTGAAACCGATTGCATTAATCATCACAGTACTATTACCGGTGCCGCGATACTTATTGTAATAATCGACCGGCTAATTGCTTAATTTGAATATATAAACCTGCCTGCTGCCCGATATAGTAGAATTAAAACCGATCATATCGCCTTTTGGGCTCCAGCGGCAATGAATATCACAACGCCACCAACCGGTAAACGCATCGGGCTCGTGAAACCTGCCCAACGGTAAAATAAGCTGGCTTTTCATATCCATAAGCAATATCCGTTGCTCCCCCGAAAGTTTATCGGGGTACGAGTCGGTAACCATCCATTTTCCATCGGGCGAGAAAGTTCCATGCCCGTCATAGTCGAGTAAACCATTACCCAATCTTTTATAATTGTTACTGCCTACGGTAAACAAAATGTGCGAATACTGTTTTGCTTCAAAATTGGCGGTGATCATTAACTCGTCGTTATTTAACCAGTCATAATGCGATCCGCCCCATCCATCCGGGAAACACCGTTGAATATTAGAGCCGTCTGCGGATACCGTAAATGCCGTTGTGTTCCACTCCGGAAAGCCTCTGGAAAGCCAGAATATTTTAGTTCCGTCCCTATTGAAACGGGTATGCGCGAAATATTCAATAGATGGTATTGATGGCACCGGGACTAGTGCTTTTGCCTGGTTAATGCCAACAAGCAGCTTTGCCTTACCCGTTTCAATATCTATTAAAAACAGGCCGTCGTTCTCGGGAAAGGCTATATCCTTTTGTGCATTTTGTCCGCCGCCGCCGTAACCATAATCAGTGCGGGTAATGCGTAACCTGGCGAAATTAATGCCTAAAGCATGTTTGCCATCCGGCGATACACCGCTTATAGGGTATGGAATTACTTTAATCTCTTTTTTCGAGATGGCGTTCATCACCACCGATACAAATTTACCCTCCCTGAAATCGTTATAGATGATCAGCGAATCTGATTTTCCCAGCCAGTGCGCCATGCAGCCCTCCTGGAAGTTCCAGGCTCTTGTTGTAGTAATGGGTATAAATTGGTTTGTGGTTAAATCAACAAGGCCAAGCGTTGCCGGGTCGTTTTCAGTAGGCAACCTTGTGGTAATATCCGTTTCAAGCACCGTAACATAACGCTCCGAATTATTCCACGATGTAATGCCGTAATAACTTGCAAAAAAATGCTCCTTGCCGTTGGAGGTAATTTGAACCGGGCCGCTTACTTTAGGGAATGTAACAGTTGTTTGCGCCCTAACCTGAGCCGATAAAAAGATCAGCGCCGACGCTATAACCGAAAAAAAATATCTTAAACTTTTCATAAGCTACATTTCAAAATTAACTATTTATACCATTTCGGAATTATTTAAATAGCAGTGGTGCAAATTCGTACAAGTCATGCAATATATATCTTCACAAGGCATTTTTCAGGCTGTTAAATATAATTGTTTAATTAACGTTCATTGTCACAATTTTGATAACGCAATTCATATATCAAATGAATTGTGTTAATTAGATGCTTCAATTTTAACCTGAGATGAATAGAAAATTAAGTTTCGCTTTAATCGTGCTGGTATGTTCGGTCATCGTATTAAAAGCGCGGAATATACCTAATGCGGCTGCAACTGCTACAAAAAATATACCTGTAAAATATAAAGACAGCGCCAATACCATGGCAGGCTGCTGGCGGTTAGATTTGGTACAGGAAGGGAATGTTACCCTTACCACTTTCTTTATTATCAGGAAGGATAGCACAAAATATAACGGAACGGTAATTATTAACCGCTCGGGCAAACTTCGTTTCAGAAAGCAGCATTTTGAAGGCGATGAGTTTGTTTTTAGTCCCGGTTGGAACAGGGATTACCGGCTTCGTTTAGTTGGCGATAAACTGCATGTAAATATTGTTTATTCGGGCGGCGGATCATCGCAGGGTATAGCCGTACGTGTACCGATTGAAGAAACCTATCCGCCAAAACCGCTGCCGCTTCCTGAATTGGCAACGGTGCCTTACAACGGGCTGGCAAAAACTCCGCCGATGGGCTGGAACAGTTGGAACCATTTCAGCAGCCGCGTAAATGATTCTATTGTTCGTGCTATGGCCGACAAGATGGTAAGCAGTGGCCTTGTTAAAGCGGGCTATATATACATTAATATCGATGATTGCTGGGAAGGCACCCGCGATGCTGATGGCAAAATTGTACCCAACAGCAAATTTCCTGATATGAAAGCCCTTGCCGCTTATGTGCATAGCCGCGGTTTAAAGCTGGGGATATACTCCTCGCCCGGCCCCGTTACCTGCGGAGGGTACCTGGGAAGTTTCGGGCACGAAGTACAGGATGCCAATACCTACGCAGCCTGGGGAATTGATTATTTAAAATATGATTGGTGCAGCGCCGGGAATATATACAAAACGGAACAGTTGCAGGCTGGATATCAGAAAATGGGCAGCGCCCTGGCCAATTGCGGAAGGCCAATTGTTTACAGCCTTTGCGAATATGGCACAAACGAGGTTTGGAAATGGGGACCGCAAGTAGGCGGCAACCTTTGGCGCACCACCGGCGACATACAGGACAACTGGCGCTCCATGTCGAATATCGGGTTTAACCAAAGCAGGTTAGCGCCTTATGCGGCACCGGGCCATTGGAACGATCCTGATATGCTGGAAGTAGGCAACGGCGGCATGACCAATACCGAATACCGTACCCATTTCAGTCTTTGGTGTTTGCAAGCCGCTCCTCTCATCGCGGGTAATGATCTTAACCTGATGACCCCGGAAACGCTTGATATCTTAGGTAATACCGAAGCCATCGCTATCGACCAGGATCCAATGGGACACTCCGCCACGCAAGTGGTAAAGGACGGCGATATACAAGTATGGGTGCGCGACCTTAAAGACGGCTCAAAAGCTGTGGGGATATTCAACACCGGCACCGCTACACAAACTGCCACACTGAATTTTTCAGATATAAAAGTAGATGGCAAAGCGCAGATCAGGGATTTGTGGCTTCATAAGGCAATGGGGAAATTTGACGGGCAGTATAAAGCTGATGTTGAATCGCACGGGGTGGTATTGTTGAAGGTGACGCCGAAAAAATAGTTTTGGCGCTATTTCTTGTGCCACCAGGTATTAACCCATTCGGTGCGTTCTGCTTCATCTAAGAAGGTCCATGCTACTATGCGGCTTACCTTTTGGCCCTGCGACATGCTGATGGTTTTTACCTCCGTAGCGGCAGTCTTTTTCAATGCCCTGTAAACACCGGGGAGTGTATCTTTTTTTGATACCAGCGTGGTGAACCATAAACATTGTTTGGCAACCAATTCGCTTTGCTCAACAATCAGTTTAATAAATGCGGCTTCGCCGCCGGGGTACCAGAGCTCTTTTTTCTGGCCGCCAAAGTTTAGGGTTGGCTCCTTGCCGGTTGGGTTTAATTTGTTCCATTTGTTTACTGATGCCAACTGGGCTTCCTGTGCCGACCCATGGAACGGCGGGTTACAAATCGTCACATCAAAACCCTCGTCCTGTATCACTATCCCTTTGAATATATTATGCTTGTTGGTTTGCTGCCGTAACAGCACCTGGCGCTTTAACTGGTTGTTTGCGGCAAGGATGCTTTTTGCCGACGTTATGGCAATCGGGTCTATATCCGTACCAACAAACTGCCAGCCATAAACGCTGCTGCCAATAACGGGATAGATACAGTTGGCGCCGGTGCCGATATCCAGGATCTTTATCTTTTTGCCGGTGGGAATATTGCCGTTATCAGTTTCGCCCAGCAGGTCGGCTATGTAGTGTAAGTAATCTGCCCGGCCCGGTATTGGCGGACAAAGGTACCCTTCCGGGATATCCCAATCCTTAACGCCATAAAATTGCCGGAGCAAACTTTTATTCAGCATTTTAACGGCTTCCGCATCGCTGAAATTGATCGACTCCACATCATATTGATTTAATTTAACAAATGGGCGAAGTTCGGGTGTGGTTTTGATCAATTGTTTAAAATCATACCCCTGCCGGTGCGCATTACGCGGGTGCAGGTTTTCTTTTTCGGCAGGTATGGGTTTGGGAAGTAATGACATAAACAGGATGCAGTTGCAGGATGGCGCCAAGTTACGAAAAACAACCTTTGGCGCCGCGTCATTTGCATCACAAATACATGATGCAGGTGATGCACTTGATGCAGGTG
>CAZZUU010000250.1:0-6304 GCA_964657275.1 uncultured Mucilaginibacter sp.
GTACCCGGGTGTTTTATAAAAAAGATAACCTTTTTTAAATTTGGACAGATAACCCGAAGCAAGACGATAGATGCGGCTGTTGGGCCAGTTATTTGCCGAACATATCCAAATAAAACTATTAAGCACCTTAAATTCTAGCCTGCAGCTCTGGTTAACTGACAAGTCTATGCACGCGGCGGGCAGTTGATCTTTCCATTTCTTTTGAAATTGCAGGTCGCTTTTAATCCATTCATCGCTTAACTGCCCCATGGAGGAGTGATGGATGAGTACATCATTTATACAATACATTTTATGGTTTTTTTGATGAAGCTGCATACAGATGTCCGCATCATACAGGTGGAAGCCTTTATATCCAATCTCATCAAACCGGATTTCATCAAAAAGACTTCTTCTTATACAAAACCAAACGCCATCCAGCACAACTACTTCACGCGTTTTTAAACCATTGCTGTTGTCCTTCAAATCCGGCCGGACATCCGGCTGGTCTGATTGTAAAATCGTTTCATAGATAATGCCGCTGCCCCACCACGGCCCCGGCATATATGGATAGTAGGGACTACCGGCTATCCCAATTGCTGCAACCTTTTCATCGGAAAAATGGCCGGCAACTGCCCGGCCCCAATTGTTATTGCGGTAAACCATGTCGTCATGCATGAAGCAGAGGTAAGGAAACCGGCTTTGTTTAACACCGATGTTATATGCTTCAAAGATACTGTGGCTATTTTCGGAATTATCAATTACAATGATTTCGTAGTCGGTTCCAATAGTTTCGGCAATATTAAGCTCCAGTTCTCTGACGGTTTTCGTACAGGAACATATAATAATAGATATCACCTTCTTTTGGAGGGGGAGAAAATATTTCCGATCACATCCTTTATTTTTCTTTCGATCTTGACGGGTAATTTAGTTTTATAATAGGTCAGGTCATTTTCCAGAGACACGATGTTATGGAGCAGCCTGTCGATAACTTCAAAAGTAAATTTCTTAACCTGTTCCCGAGGCAGGGTGTCGATGATGTGCTTGTAGGCCATAATTAAATTGCTTCTTACAAACACGGTATCTTTGGTCATACTCGCCGGGTTATTCCTGTAATAAGCAAGTGGTTCTTTCAAATAACCGGCGTTTGCGCCTGCCTGAAATACATCAAGCCACATTATCCAGTCCTCAATAGCTTTCAAATGTTCATTGAACCGAACAGTTTGAAATAATTTTTTTTCAAATAACCCGCAATGAATTGGAATGGTGAAATCGCCACCCCAGCCAAATAAAATGCGCTCAAAACTGAGACGTTCTGCGCTTAATTCGCAAAAAGCCGGTGTTGCCTGCTGAATATCGTTGACAAACATTTTAAAATCAGTGACGATAAGGCTGGCCGAGGGGTTTATCGATATACAGTTTAACGAAAGCTCAATTTTTTGCGGTTCCATATAGTCATCTGAGTCGAGGAATTGTATCCAGTCGCCGTTAGCCAGATCTAAACCTGTATTTCTTGCCGAGCTCAGGCCGCCATTTTCCTTTTTAACATATTTAAACCGTGCGTCCTTCCTTACATAACCGTGGGCGATTTTTTCCGTGGTATCTGTTGAACCGTCGTTAATAATAAAGCACTCCCATCGGGTATGTGTCTGCGCTAATACAGATTCTAAAGCTTCCGGTAAAAATTCAGCCTGGTTGTAGGCGGGGACTATGATGGAAATAAGTTCTTTCAACAGAAGGTTTTCTGGATTGACCTGAAAATAAATTTTGCTTTTTGAAACAAGGTTGTGCCGGTATAGAATTCCTTATCGAAAATCGATTCCCATAAAATCTTGATATTGCAATCAAGACATAAAACGTATATCCTAAAGGAAGCTATTTTTAAATAATGGACGAAGAAATTTTCAAAATTCTCCTCGTCAAAATATTGATGTGCTTTATTTTCAATTTTAAGCAGTTTAACCAATTGCTGCGCTTCTACAAATGAGACAAATGAATTCACAGAGCTGTTAAGTAAGTCCGTATAAACGCTTAATTTTTTCGTAATAATATCCCCAAAGAATTGCCGGGCATACCATAATTTGATGTCCTGGACTGTTTCCTGCTGCTTTTTCAAATTGGCGGCAGAAACCTGCGCAGGATGCACGCGATATTCCACGAGCGCGTCGGGGATGTTTGCTATTTGCAAATTAAGAACAGCTGCATCGGCCCAAAATTTATAATCTTCGGCATATATGGCGTCACTGTCAAATTTCAGACTGCTTTTTATGATTGAGTTACGCCGTAGAATTACGGACGGATGCCCTAATACTGTATTTTGCAGCAACTTCACTTTACATTCGCTACTGGTGACCGGGTGAGTGATCAACTCGTTGGAATTCATTACGGACAACCATGAGCCGCTGATATCGATTTCCGGGTTAGCGTCCATAAATCTGACCTGTTTTTCAAACCTTTCCGGGTGTGATACGTCGTCGGCATCCATTCTGATAATATATTCGCTTTGTATGAGCCCGAGTGCTTCATTTAACGTTGCGATCAGCCCGGTATTTGCGGGGTGTTTAATTGATTGAATTCTTTTATCTTTAAAACTGCTGATGATTTTTTCCGAATCATCTGTAGAGCCATCGTTTATAATCAGGAGTCTGAAACCAACATAGGTTTGGTCGATGATGCTTTGTATAGCCTGTTGGACATATGGCCCGGCATTATAAACCGGCATCAAAACCGTAACCCGCTCGATCGTCCCCTTCAACATTTTACCTTGTCAGATCATGTTCGACCACAACGAATAGGATTCGTCCCCCGCACACTGATAACCAAATTTATTTTTACTTTCCGCTAACTTTCTGAAGTTTTTTATGCCGGAAAATGCTTTTATCACTCTTTCATCGGCCAGTTCCAACGGTTCATTTTGTGTAGGCGGATGAAGATGGATATGAAAAACAACCCATCCATCTTGTTTTAAGACCCGTTTGATTTCGCCGGCGGTTTTTTCAAAATCATCCACATGGTCAAGGGCATTGACTGAGATTACTACGTCAAAGAAGCCGTCCTTTACGGGGATATTTTCCGAGTATCCCTGTATAAATTTAACATCCCCATATAAATGAATGGGAAATCCAGCGGCCAGGTATTTATCCAATAGCGGATCGAGGCACTACAAATCTGCGCCGACAAAGCAAGTCGCACTTGGCATCGGCCCGCTACCCACATCCAGGATCCGCTTACCGGATAAGCCATTTTTATCCAAACCAAGGTCATTTAGATATTTGACTTCCTGATGTTTTTTATGCCAGGTTAAAATTGCTGAATGTGTTGGGTTATGCGCCCAAACTTTTTCCGTTTCGGCGGGAGCTGCTGTTAAATATATTTCTTTCAACTGACCGGTAAACCATTGATGATAGCGTTCAAGTTCGTCTTCCCAAAATTTCTTTTCCGATTCCTGCTTGTTTAACGGTCCGCGGTCATTCCCTCTTAATTTATTTAGGTATCTTCTTATCATGAATGGTATAAATGTTTAATCAAATCCGAGTCCATCCTATAGGCACTATACCTGTAGAATTTTTATTCAACCGCTCATCCGCAAACCATTGTTCCGGGGCAATTACCAGTTTCCGGGGCTGGGGATTTAACCAGGCGCCCCACCAGCTATAGGAACTGTTTGCGATAATGTGATGAGCACATTTGCTCATTAACAGCATGTCATAATGATTCAGTTCTTTACTGAAGTGGTCCATTATCTGGTAGTTATCGTCAAGCGGAAATATTTTTTTAACCCATTCGGTATCATCCGAAAAGACATAAAAGAAAGGGTTTGACAGTTCTCTTCGCATGATTGCGATTGCCTTTTTGTAATAATCCATCGGAAGTGTACCCAATACCTTATTCGCCAGGGTATTTGTCAAATAGTCACCCCGCCGGAAATGGACACTTACTGCATTCGGTTTACTGAGCTGCTCAACTAAACCCGCAAGCAAATCCGCAGGTCCAATTTTAAATGCAAAGGTATCCCTGATTTGCGTTTTATAACTGGCAAAATATTGTTCCGATTGCCAATATCCTTTTAACAATACCGGAAACCTTATTTTGTCCAGTTGGCCCACGTTTTCGTCAGCTAATTCTACATGGCATTTTTTGTAGGGCATTTTTAATAATTTCTGTATTTTTTTATAAAACGAATTATTATTAAAATGCCTTATCAGTTGTTCCGGTGCGATTTGCTCCGATAACTGAAATACATCCAATTCATAACATCTTGGCGTGAATTCAGAGGTTTCTAACTGGTGTTTTAATAAGAAGCTGTTATCGATCAGCAACAGTTGTTGGTATTTTAACGAAAGCGCCTTAGCAGCAGCATATTGAAACATCTGATTACCTAAACCGCCTTTTAATTCGACTATTATCACGAAGGGTCATTTTATAAACCAAAAACACCCGCAACCGTAGGCCTGTTTGTTTATCAATTCATCACTTGGGTCCGGCACAAGGCCGCCATCTTCTTCTCTTTCGGGTATTAAGGTAAATTCCTTTAATTTCATTCCATTAATTTCCATCATTTCTATTACTGATTGTTTTGTATAGATACGATGTGCGTTAAACTGTATGCGGGCAATTGCGCCTAGTGGCACAACGAACAATAAATTGCCGCCTTTTTCAATCACCCGTGCGAGCTCAGTCACAGCTTTGAGGTCACCGTCGTAATCTATTTTGTCGCCATATCGTCCAAGTCCTATATGCTCAACCGTATGCATACAAGACAACGAATTGATACTGTTTGATGCAAAACTGAGGGACATCAGGTCCGCTTTAGCACAGGCCAAATTATCCAGCGAGAGGTTTGCCGGCCGGTAATCATAAAACCTAACGGGGATAAACGATGACAGTATACTGGAAAAATGTAAAGTGGATGAAATATCCACATGAAATTCAGGATTAATTTCTTTGACTATACGTGCAGCCCACGCCGGGTGGTAAATATAGTGCCTGTCGAAGTCTGTGACGCCGGTATTATCATCCAGACAGGGATAGTTGTCCTCTTCTCTAAATACGAACCTTTGCTGCCCTTTGGCGGCCATTAATTTAAACTCTTCTAAACCCGGTATATCAGGCTTTCGACGCGGCGAATTTTTAAATAGCCGTTTAATCATTTTACTATTAATCGTTACCATTAAATTTCCAAATATCCTCTTTTACAAATATAGTGTTAATGTTAGTGTCGGCGTAAACCATATAGCCGTTGGCCGACAGGAAATTGGAGATGGACGTGTTTTTAATGCCGTTCCCGGACGTAGAAAATGAAAGCGTTTCTATGCATATCACTATCGGATAGCTTTGTGTATAATCGATTGATTTAATAATTAATTCATCGATGCCTTCGGCATCAATATTCAAAAATTGAGGAAATACGCCGTCATGGTATTCCTCAATAATATTCTTCAATGAATCGACTGGAAGGTTTACGGTGTTAACAATTTTATAGTCCCCTTCACTGCTATAGCCGGTCGCTGTTTGTTTGGAAAATGTGTTTAGGGTGGGTGATGAAATTATATAAAAATCAGCCTGGCTTTTTTCGGTACCAATCCCTATATTTAAGTTTAGATCATTTTGCCGCTCCAACTTGAACAACTTAAATAGTTCCGGGTCCGGTTCTATATTGATCCCTCTGCATCCCCGTTCGTAAAAATGTGCGGTGTTACTTAAATAAAACGGGTGATGTGCGCCGACGTCCACATACGACGGGCTTGCAATGCCAAGGTGGTTAAAAATAAAATCAATGATCAAGTCCTCCCCGGATTGCGAGTAGGATATTTTTTGAAAATTCGATTTACCCGCCTGCGAGGGTTCCCCTGAAACGCCCAGTTTCTTTAGTAAGCTATGTCGAAGTGCCCGGGATAAATATTTTGTTCTTTTTAAAAAATTTACGATGGACATTTTTAAGTTACTTAAGTGGAATATCAATTTAAAATATAGCGGCAGTTTTTCATTGTACCCGGTTTGTTTAATTTCTTTCAACTTTGAGATTTTGAACCGTCTGAGCAAGTCAGTTAAAAAAAAGGCACATTTTAACAGTTCCGGATATTTCAACGTGTTTTCTAGCTTATTAAATAAATAAAAGGACTCAAACACCTCAACGTTTTTATTATCCTGGCAAATTGCCGTAACGGTATGTGCACCTTCGGCCAGAATGGTTACCAATGGTTTTTCTATATGCTTAAATTGCGTGTGCAACCGCAAATACCTGATGTAGAAGTCAGTGTCGACCACCCATTTTAAATTTTCATCGAAGTGAGTCAAATCATTTGAGAAATTTGTAAATTAGAGTTTG
>CAZZUU010000251.1:0-6258 GCA_964657275.1 uncultured Mucilaginibacter sp.
AAATCATATGAATATAAAACAAATTGCGATCACCGTGTTGCTTGCTGTATTTTCATTAGCAGGCTATAGTCAGCATGTATATAAGCAAGAATTAAATCGCGTAGCAACATTAACCTTTCCCGATACACCTAAAGCTACTCCAACCAAAATTGGGATTGTGTATACGTTGGCCGACAGCGGGAGGGTGTACCTTGCAGAGGCGTCAGTGATTCATAAAGGTTTCATTGATTTCTTTTCAGATGATTTCAATGACGACTTATTTTCGGGTGTTATTAAAGGCTCGTTAAAAAATACAGCCGGAAAGATTATTTATAGAAAAAGTATAAATGTTAACGGACTCCGGGGAATTGAATTCTGCTATAGCGCTAAGATTGATTCAACCATTTATTATCGGTATCACCAGGCTTTTTATGTTAACAATACCTTAGTATTTTATGGTTACTGGTCAGCAGATTCTCTTCGCAGCGATGACAAAAATTTGAGATCTTTTTTCGGTACATTTAAATTAACCGGTAAAACCCAGGACAATTCAGCCTTTCATTTAGGCTATGTTGCCGGCAAAGTTTTTGGCGTGATTGTACTTATATTATTAATTATAGTCGGCGCGATTTATATAGTTAGAAAAATGGTTAATAAATAACTAAATGAGTGTATTACCAAAAGTAGGAATTATCATGGGCAGCAAGTCTGACCTGAATGTTATGCAGGATGCTGCCGATGTATTAAAAGAGTTGGGCGTACCCTACGAGATCACCGTGGTATCGGCCCACCGCACACCCGACAGGATGTTTAGCTATGCACGGGAAGCAGCAGGCCGGGGCATCAAAGTCATTATCGCCGGCGCTGGCGGTGCAGCACATTTGCCCGGCATGGTAGCTTCATTAACACATTTGCCTGTTATTGGGGTACCGGTAAAATCAAGTAATTCTATTGATGGGTGGGATTCCATACTATCCATATTGCAGATGCCTAACGGTATCCCGGTTGCAACCGTGGCCCTTAATGCCGCTAAGAATGCCGGTATATTGGCCGCCCAAATACTATCTACAGCCGATGAAAAGCTAACGCAAAACCTCATCGCTTTTAAAGAAGATTTGAAGAAAAAAGTGGAGGAGTCAGCCCAAAGCATGGAGGAATAGAGGTTTAATTATTTTTTGTCTTTCCGGACTTTACCGCCTTTCGGGTTTCCCCACTCCCTCTAATCTCCAGCCTCTAATCTCTAAACCTAATTCAACGCCGGGTTTTCAGGAAAATTAGCGATATGGGCATACCGCTGACCGAGGCTGATTATCGCTTCGCGCCATAGTGTTTCATCATTAGGCGAAAAAACGCTGTCGATACTAAATTTATCCGCCACTATCCAGCTTCCCTCTTTTATTTCATCATCAAGTTGTTGCGGGGTCCAGCCTGAATAGCCTAAAAAGAACCGGATTTCATCCGGCTTTAATTGGTAACCCGCTATCAGCTCTTTCACTTTATTAAAGTTCCCGTCCCAAAAAATACCATCGGTTACTTCTACGCCACCGGGAATTTTATCCGGGCAGCGATGTATAAAATGCAGCGTATCGCCGGCAACGGGGCCGCCGTTATATACAGGCATTTCGGCATAAGTAACATCGGGCAACAGATCGCCCAGCGAAAAATCCGACAAGTGGTTAAGGATAAATCCCATAGCGCCGTCAGTAGAATACTCCGTCAATAAAATAACCGATCGTTTAAAATTCGGATCGATCATAAACGGCTCCGAAATTAATAGACACCCCTCTGCGGCCGGAATAGAACTAAGCATAAGCGATAAATTTTCCCAATATAACAAGTATTGGGGAAATATGTTCAGGAAACAAGAGTTGGGAAAGAAGAATCAAGAGCCAAGATGCAAGAATCAAGATTCAAGAAAATTTATTGCGTGAATACCTGTGTGGTTGTTACTTATATGGTTTGTAATCGGTTTAGAGTCTTCCCTATTCATCTTGACTCTTGATTCTTGGTTCTTCATACGGTGTAATTAATTTGTAAGTTTGCAACGATGAACCAGGAAGAAATAGAAAACCTACGAGTAGATTACACTGCTGCCGAGCTTTCGGAAAACAGTACCAAGGCGGACCCGATAAAACAATTTGAAATTTGGTTTAATGAGGCGCAGGAAGCCAAAGTGCCCGAGCGTAACGCCATGACACTGGCAACCGCTACGCATGACGGCCGGCCATCGGCGCGCATTGTTTTGCTGAAGGGCTTTTATGATGCCGGTTTTATATTTTACACCAACTACTTGAGCCGCAAGGGGAAAGAGATCACCAAAAATCCCATCGCGGCCTTAACATTCTTTTGGCCATCGATGGAGCGCCAGGTGCGAATTGAGGGAACCATTGAAAAGGTAAGCAAGGAGCAGTCTGAAAAATATTTTCATTCGCGGCCGAAGAATAGCCAGATTGGCGCTGTGGCATCACCCCAAAGCCAGGAAATTGCCGACCGTAGTATTATTGAGCAAAAATGGAAAGAACTCGAAGGTGAGTACGCGGATAAAGAAGTGCCTAAACCATCATTTTGGGGTGGCTATATTGTAAAACCGCGACTGATCGAGTTTTGGCAGGGCCGCCCCAGCAGACTGCATGACCGCATCGTTTATAAAAAAGTAGATAACAAAAACTGGAAAAAAGTACGCTTAGCGCCATGAGTTTTGAGGATATTAAATTATTGCTGACAGAAAAGTTCGGCGCTGAGGTTATCATCGGCGAAGAAACGGGCGGACTACAACCAGCTTTACTCGTTGAACAGGATCGCATTGCGGATGTTTGCCTTGAACTGCGCAATAACCCAAAAACCTATTTTGATTTTCTATCGAGCCTTACCGGTGTGGATTATGGCACGGAAGCAAACCGGTTTGGGGTGGTTTACCATTTAGCATCTATCCCCTATCAAACTCAACTAACTTTAAAGATAAGCGTCGAAAACGACCGTAATGCCGAAGAATTGCCAACGTTTCCAAGTATCACATCAGTGTATCGCACTGCCGACTGGCACGAGCGCGAGGCCTACGACTTTACAGGAATATTTTTTGAAGGCCATCCTGATCTCCGCCGTATTTTGCTGCCTGACGATTGGGAAGGATATCCCCTGCGAAAAGATTACAAAGCAGCAGAATATTATAAGGGTATCAAGATCGACTGATCTTAAATACTTTCCAAAAACTTCTTAATCAGGATATTTATCTCACATATTTTACAATGTGCTACCTAACCTTTGATACCTTAATTTCGTATTAATGCAAAATCGTGTGAGTTAAAAAGCACGAAAGATAAATTTATTGAAAGTTAATATTTTCCTTAAATTTAACAACCGCCGCAATACAACATATGGACATTATAAGAAGAGATAATATTTCTTACGAGGAGTTTATTGAAGAGCATTACAAACCGGGTATTCCACTGGTTTTTAAAAGTGCTGCAAAGGTTTGGAAAGCAAACGGTGTTTTTAGCCCGGAATGGTTCAGCAAAAACTATCCCGACCGCACTACCGATTGCAGGGGCAAATCCTACAAAATGAAGGAGATAATGGACCTGGTTGAAACCAGCACTGAAGAAAACCCGGCGCCTTATCCATTTATATTTGATATACCGGCGGTATTGCCGGAGTTAATGCCTTTGCTGGAGCCGCTTGACCTTAACTACGCTTCGCCAAACTGGCTTAAAAATAAAATGTTCAGCATTGGCAAATGGGGCGGTGCTACCGAGTTGTTTATCGGTGGCCCGGGAGGTAAATTCCCCTACCTGCATCTCGATTATTACCATCTGAATGCATGGATAACACAGCTTTATGGCGAGAAACAATTTACCGTTTTCCCGCGTGGGCAGGAAGACCTGCTTTATCCGCGTGCGGATGATCCATGGCGCTCAGAGCTGAATATTTTTGAACCCGATTACGAAAAACATCCAAAATATAAAGACGCTACACCTATCAATTTTGTGGTGGGCCCCGGCGAAACGCTTTTTATCCCGTTTGGAACCTGGCATACAGCATATTCACTTACGCCGACCATATCGGTAGCATTTGATACGCTGAACAGCAAAAACCATAAAGAGTTTATGAAAGATGTTTGGACGTTTAAGAGCCGCCAAAGCAAATTGAAAGCGGTGGCTATGTATAGCTATGCCTGGCTGGCCACCCAAAGTAGCAAAATGACCGATAAATCAGGGGTATGATTTCGGATTTCGGAAGTTCGATGTCGGATTTGTAGCCTCGGTGCTACTTGATAAAAAGCCTAATTAATATAAATACATAAACAAAGACGAGCTTGCAGTTTAACCACTGCAGGCTTTTTTATTTTAACGGTTAGCCGAGTTGCCAGTAATTTCAATAAATTTGAAAACTATAGTCCGCAACGCATGCCTGTAAAATAAATCCGACATCGAACATCCGAAATCCGACATCCAATTGAACGCCGTCATCTCCAAATACCAAGAAGCCCTACAAAACTATAACCAAAAGATAGCAGCGGCAGCTACCGAAGATATGGTGCTGAACATGGGGCCGCAGCATCCGTCTACACACGGTGTTTTGCGGCTGGAATTAATTACCGACGGCGAGATCGTTAAGGAGGTTATCCCGCATATCGGCTATTTACACCGCTGCTTTGAAAAACACGCCGAATCGTTAACCTACCAGCAAACAATTCCCTTCACCGACAGGCTGGATTACCTGGCTTCTATGAACAACAGCCATGCCTTTGTGATGGGTGTTGAGCGGATGATGGGCATCGATAAGGAAATCCCCAAAAGGGTTGAATACATCCGGGTGCTGGTTTGCGAGTTAAACCGCATTGCATCGCACCTGATAGCCATTGGTACCTATGGGATCGATATAGGGGCGTTTACACCCTTCCTATGGTGCTTCCGCGACAGGGAGCATATCATGGGCATGCTGGAATGGGCATCAGGGTCGAGGATGCTGTACAACTATATTTGGGTAGGCGGTTTGTTTTACGACCTTCCGGTTGGCTTTGAGGAACGCTGCCGCGACTTCGTTGACTATTTTAAGCCCAAAATGGTAGAGCTGAACCAGCTTTTAACCGATAACCAGGTGTTTATCAACCGCACGGCCAATGTAGGCGTGCTGCCGCTGGATGTGGCTATTAATTACGGCTGCTCCGGCCCTATGCTGCGCGGATCTGGATTGAAGTGGGACCTGCGCCGTATTGACGGTTATTCTGTTTATCCCGAACTGGAATTTGACGTACCCGTAGGCAAAGGCGAAATGGGCACCGTAGGCGACTGCTGGGACCGCTACAAGGTGCGTGTGGATGAGATCGAACAATCCATCCGCATGATAGAACAATGCCTTGACCGCCTGCAAAATGAGCTGAAACGCACGACTGATTTTGACCCGCGGGCAAAAATGCCCCGTAAAACCATCCCGAAAGCGCAGGATTATTATGTGCGCTGCGAAGGCGCCAAAGGCGAGCTGGGCTTTTACTTTATGTGCGACGGCAAATCAGAAATCCCCACAAGGGTAAAATGCCGCGCACCCAGCTTTAACAACCTATCCGTACTGCCCGAACTGGCAAAAGGCGTGATGATCGCCGACCTGATCGCAATCGTTGGCTCTATCGACTTTGTGCTGGGCGAGGTTGACAGATAAAACCCTTTGCACCCCTCCTTCGTAGAGGGTGAGGTTTGCGCTCTGCATCACAAATACATGACGCAGGTGATGCAGTTGATGCACCTGATGCATATACCATTGATTATCAGTGTGTTATAGGTATAAATGATGCAACCTGATGCAAATGATGCACAAAAAAGCAAATTCTTGATAAAAAATGATGCAAAAGTGCATCATGATAAGGTTAAAATAAAAGTCATCCTGTCCGCCGATAGGCAGATCAGTACCCCCCATGCAATGCAGACACTGGCCAGGTCGGCATTCAAATCGTATAGCGTGTATAGTGTCAATATCCAGTGAGGTGCCGATCCGCCGGCAGGCGGACGGCATGACAATAGATATTTAAAAAAAAGAAAGTCATGCTGAACTCGTTTCAGCACCTCTCACGCAAAGTAAACAACGGATAGGTCTGTTATATGCAAATCGTATACCTGGCGTGATCTCAATATCCAGTGAGGTGCCGAAATACCCGTTTTCGCAGGGTCTCCGAAAGGACCTTGCGTTGGTGATGCTTTTAACCGGACACATTAAAAACTTACCGTGGCGGCGCAGGGTCCCGTTGGAGACCCTGCGGGGACGAAAAAACTACAATAGTTTTACCTA
>CAZZUU010000252.1:0-6246 GCA_964657275.1 uncultured Mucilaginibacter sp.
ACTTTAAATAAATGGAGCCCCAGGTAAAGCCGCCGCCAAATGCCGCCAGTATAAGGTTATCGCCTTTTTTAAATTTGTCTTCCCACTCCCACAAACACAGCGGTATCGTCCCGTTTGTGGTATTGCCATAACGTTCAATGTTAATGATCACTTTATCGGCGCTTACGCCGGTACGGTTTGCCGTAGCGTCAATAATACGCTTGTTGGCCTGGTGAGGTACAAGCCACGCAATGTCTTCCGATTTAAGATTGTTTCGTTCCATAACCTCGGCAGCTACATCGGCCATGTTAGTTACTGCAAATTTAAATACTGCGCGGCCTTCCTGGTATGCGTAGTGCTCGCGTGCGTCGACAGTTTCGTGCGATGCAGGCTTTACTGAACCGCCTGCCTTTTGATGCAGGTAGGCAGTTCCAGACCCGTCGCTTCGTAAAATGGAATCGATGATCCCGTTCCCTTCATCGTTTGGTTCCAGTAACACTGCGCCGCAGCCATCGCCGAAAATAATACAGGTTGCACGATCCTGGTAATCGGTGATAGACGACATTTTGTCGCCGCCAATTACTAATACTTTTTTATGTTTACCGCTTTCAATAAATTGCGATCCGGTTGCCAGGCCAAATAAAAAGCCCGAACATGCGGCCTGCAGATCATAGCCCCAGGCGTTTTTGGCACCTATTTTATCGGCTAATATATTTGCCGTAGCCGGGAAAACTCTGTCGGGCGTAGTAGTACAAAATATAATCAGATCAATTTCATTTGCATCAATACCGCGCTTTTTTAACAAGGCATTTACAGCAGGCACTGCCAGATCGGATGTGCCAAGGCCCTCTCCCTTTAAAATCCTTCGCTCTTTAATACCCGTACGGCTGGTTATCCACTCGTCGTTAGTATCCACCATTGTTTCCAGCTCCTTATTAGTTAGTATATAGTCGGGAACATAAGCGTGTACAGCCGTAATAGCAGCGTGAATTTTACTCATTTCTGTAGTTTTATTATAGCTAAGTTTAATTTCAGGTGCGCAAATTAATAATTATAAAAAACATTTGCACATTAATCGCCTGCGCATTTGCACATCAGCAAATATGCACATCAATAAGCCCATTTTAAATAGATAGCGCCCCAGGTGAAGCCTCCGCCAAAGGCAGCTAATATAATATTATCGCCTTTTTTAAACTTGTCTTCCCACTCCCACAAGCATAAAGGTAATGTTCCGTTTGTGGTATTGCCGTAACGTTCTATATTGATAACTACCTTGTCAGCGCTAACACCAGTGCGAACGGCCGTTGCATCAATAATACGCTTGTTGGCCTGGTGCGGAACAAGCCATGCAATATCCTTGGCGCCAAGCTCATTCCGTTCCATCACTTCTGCGGCAACTTCAGCCATATTGGTTACAGCGAATTTAAAGACAGCTTTGCCTTCCTGGTAAAGAAAGTGCTGACGGGCATCCACTGTATTATGGCTGGCAGGTTTTACCGAACCTCCCGCTTCCTGGTTAAGGTAAACTACCCCTGAGCCATCACTCTTCAAAACAGAATCCATAAGCCCGTTGCCTTCATCATTTGGCTCCAGTAAAACAGCGCCGCAGCCATCACCAAAAATAATACAGGTTGCACGATCCTGGTAGTTGATCATTGACGACATTTTATCGCCGCCAATAATCAAAACCTTTTTATACTTTCCGTTTTCGATGAACTGGGCGCCTGTTGTTAACCCAAACAGGAAACCTGAACAGGTGGCCTGCAGGTCGTATCCCCATGCATTTTTTGCGCCGATCTTACCGGCCAGGATATTTGCAGTAGCCGGGAATACCCTGTCGGGCGTGGTGGTGCAAAATATTATCAGGTCAATTTCTTCAGCGCTGATACCGCGTTTTTTTAATAAGCCTTCAACTGCCGGAACAGCCATATCCGATGTGCCAAGCCCTTCGCCCTTTAGTACACGTCGCTCCTTAATACCTGTCCGGGTGGTTATCCACTCATCATTAGTATCCACCATCATTTCCAGTTCCTGGTTGGTAAGCACATAATCGGGTACATAACCGTGAACTGCTGTAATAGCAGCATGAATTTTATTCATCTATATGTTTTTACTGGAAAGCAAGCTTTATTTTATCAACCAAAGCGCTTTCAACCATGTTTTTTGAGAGGAGTACCATATTTTTAATGGCTTCCGGGTTGGATATGCCATGCCCTACAACAACGGGCGCATTAACACCCAAAATAGGGCTGCCTCCATATTGCTCGTAGTTAAACATGTTAAAAAAAGTGTCGTTTATTCCCTTACTGTGTGCAGCTTCATAAAAAGATTCGGCAAGCTTTAAAATAACATTACCTGTAAAGCCATCGCAAACAAATACGTCTGCAAGGTTGTCGAACAAGGTACGACCCTCAACATTACCAACGAAATTATACAACTTGCTTTCTTTCATCAGCGGATACGCGGCCTGGTAAAGTATGTTGCCTTTTTCCTCCTCCTCGCCAATGTTTATAAGAGCAACACGGGGATCCTCAACATTGTAAACATATTTGGCAAAAAGGCTGCCCAAAGCGCCAAACTGGAATAAATATTCCGGCTTACAATCGGCATTAGCGCCAACATCAACCAAAATACCCAAATTTCCTTTTAGCTGTGGAACAACACTCGTTATAGCGGGGCGCAAAACATTTGTGATGGCTTTAACGCTAAACATTGCACCCACCAGCATAGCCCCGCTGTTTCCTGCAGAAGAAAAGGCATCCATACTGCCCTCCTTAAGCATTTTAAAACCTATAGCAATGCTCGAATTTGACTTTTGAACAATGGCTTTGGTTGGATGTTCGCCCATGCCTATCACTTCGGTAGTATGTACAAATTCGAAATGATCGGGGTTAAAGTTATTTTCCTGAAGTATACCCGTGATTTGTTCTTTATCACCCAGCAACACCAAATGCTGCCCGGCGGATAAAAGCTTATGCGCTGCTATTGCCCCTAAGACCGTAGCCCCGGGAGCAAAATCTCCGCCCATAATATCTAAGCCAATCTTCATTTCAGAAAATTAACTTAGGCTACCGCTGCTTTCTCAATCAGTAATTTGCCGTTGTAGTAAACATTACCGTCAACGGTATAAGCCCTGTGCGGTAAGTGCACGGCGCCGGTAGTTTTGCAGGTAGTTAAAGTAGGAAGCGGAGCTTTATCATGAGTTCTGCGCTTGTCTCTCCTTGATTTGGATATTTTTCGTTTTGGATGTGGCATGATCCTGTTTTTATTGTTTATTTAATTTTTTGAGCACATCCCACCTTGGGTCCGGCTGCTCTTCCTTTTCGTCATTCGCGGTAAGCTTATTCAGCTTATCCAGCATTTCTTTATCACAATACGGGGTGTTACCCTCATCATTGCATACCGTTATAAATGGCAAAGCAACGTTTATATATTCGTAAATCAACCCTGATATATTGATCTCATGATCATTTTTAGTAAGGATGATTATCTCTTCATCTTCGCCAATAGGCTCTTCGCTAAACTTCGCTACCTGCTGCTCGTGTATACTTACGGGCTGCGGATATGGCGCCAGGCACCTGTCGCAATTTGCGTCTATCGTGCCAGTGATATGGAAATTCAGGATAATCATGGTCTCCTGTCTTTCCAGTTCAACATCACATTGCAGATTTGCTTTTTTTACCAGCGAATATTCAAATTCGTTGAAAAAGGAATCTGTTATAACATACGTAAACTGGTGTTTCCCCAGTTTGAGGCCGGTAAAAGGAACCGAATAATCTCTTAGCGATTTCAACGGGCTACAATTAGCCCGCAAATGTAAGGATAAATATGATATTTGAAAAGTGTTTTTTAAAATACGATGGCTAACGCTGCAGGCATTGTAAACCAGTGCATTAGCGCACAGCGTATTGTTTGCAAACAGCGTGGTATATTCTAATTGTTTTTACAGCTGCTGAATAACGTTGCAAAGTATTCATGATGACAATAAATATTGAGCCAAAACAGGAATCATTCCTTATCAACAGGCATAATCACACCGTCGTCAGAGATGCTTAAGCCCGGTTGTTCAAAATCCATCTGGGTTAACAGCCTGATCCGCCTTGCCGATTGGTTCAGGCTATCCGGTTGCAGCCCATGGCTATGGGTTTGCCCGAAGCTTATAATTTTCCCTGTTAAAAATTCGCCCTTTTTACTTACATATACTTTTAGCAGAGGCGCCAGGCCGCAAATGCCGTTTACGCTCACATTTTTATAGGTACAAAAATTGCCAAGGCTGTATGCAATTAACCGGTTTTTGTAAACTTCCATAGCCCGGCAAACATGCGGGCCGTTGCCAAACACCAAATCTGCGCCGGCATCAATGGCGTTATGTGCAAAGGCATGCACATCGCCGCGCTTCTCTTTATTAAAAGATTCATTTGCACAGGGCACATGTTCATATCCAATGCCCTCACCGCCGCCATGAAACGATACGATAACAATATCACAATGTTGTTTCAGATTTTGAATAATCCGGCTGGCATTTTTCAACCCGAATATCGATAATGTTTGGCTATTGGGGGCAAATGCGCAAAATCCATATGTTATACCCTTGATCGTAAAAATTGAAGAAGGGTGGCTTTCCTGCCCGCCATAGCTTATACCAAGGCTATCGAGTATGTGCATGGTGCTTTTGCGTCCCGGATCACCAAAATCGCCTATATGGTTATTGGCAAGGCTTAAAACATCAAAACCGGCATCCTTTAAAACCCTTCCGTATCTAACCGGCATCCTGAACAGGTACGATTTACTTAGCTGGTGCAGTTTAAAATATGCAGGTGCACCGGTATCAAGTAAAGCACCTTCGAGGTTTCCAAAAGCTACATCTGCGCTGCGCAACTCAGTCGCCACGCTTTTAAAGCTGTATATTCCGTTTGCCGGTGGTAACGCCTTGTTATCGGGGTAGGATGATCCGAGCATGATATCGCCAACAGCGGCAATACATGCAGTGTCATGTGAAACAGCGGCATCAGGCTTAACAGGCTCTTTTCTGAATACAACCTGCTCCTGGCCCTGTTGTTCAAATCGCAATTCATCCTGGCAGGCCTGCAGAAGCAAGGCTGCGCTGATAATAACAAGTAAACGTATTTTCATCCTCCGCGCTATCTTTTGAGTCATTTTAAAGATACTGAAGTTATTAATCTACGCGTTATTTAAAAAAAAAATCCTTTCGGAAGGAAAGGATCAGTTGAATTCAAGTTTATAATAATATTTTAATTTTTGTTATTGTCTTCCTTTTCAAGCTCCTGCTTAAAAGATTCAAGCATTCGCCCGCCCCTGTAAAAGTAGCGTTTGTAGTAATCATCGTCAAGACTGCTTATGGCCACTCCTTTTGATGAGGCATGTGCAAAGCGGTTGTTGCCCAAATAAATACCTACATGTGATATGCGGCGGCTGTGAATTTTAAAGAACACCAGGTCGCCTGCCTGCAACTCATCCTTCTGTACCGGGTTTACCATGCTGAAAATATCGCGCGAATTGCGTTCAATATCCATGTTAAACACTTTACTGTATAATTCCTTTGTGAAAGCTGAACAGTCAATGCCCCGCCTTGAGCTCCCGCCGAAACGGTATGGAGTGCCAATCCAGTCGTAGACAAAGTTTAAAAGCTTCATATTTGAGGTAGCCGACAGGGCTACACCCATAATTTGTGATAAATAATCTTTAGCTAAATTGTCCTGATCGTCAGTTGTCTTCTCCTTTGTTTGGATTGGACTGGTTTTTGTTTGAGCCTGAACAGTTAAAACGCTGGCAAATAATGCAATAGCAAGGATGATTTTCTTCATTTAATCGATGGTTTGTTGTAATTAGAGCAACAAATTGTTTATTAAAATGGACAGTGTGTCTATTGTTGAGTACAAAACTATTTAAAAGTTTTAAAATTGCAACTAAATGACTAATTTTTTTTTAACAATTAATTGTTTAATTAACAATTTAATGAAATTAATCATCTTAAACGCTGTTTTAATTTTTAAGTTGCAAATTCCCCTTTTGGGTAAATAATGTGGCGGATTTTTCTCAAAATTATTAATAGGTAACAACGGAATGTCATCTGCCGTAAAAAGCCAAAATTAAAATATAATTATTTCCAACAAATTCATCGTGGTTTCGATATTTTCAAGGATATAATTAGATTTGCGCGTCGCTCTTAAAATGATCGTTTAATATAATACATGAGTTCAATCGAAATAAATAAAGACACCTACCTGATGTGGTACGAGTCGATGC
>CAZZUU010000253.1:0-6156 GCA_964657275.1 uncultured Mucilaginibacter sp.
TACACGCCTGTAAATGCTGCTATCCAGCTCATAAAGGCCAATGGTGCTTGTTGGCGAAGTTGATATTTTTGAACCCGGCGGCGTTGAACTTTCCTTTTTACAGGAAGCTATCAATCCCATTAAAAACAGCCCTGCCGCAAATGGCAGCACATACTTTGAGTAGATTTTTATCATCTTTTTAGTATATCAAATCGGCATACGCCATCAATTTATCAAGGTATTGCGGCCATGTCAAACAAGGCCGTTTAATCAAGGTCTATATACGTAACCAGCAGTATAATTTGTTGCTTTTTAGCAAATAAAGTTAACTGCTTTTTTGGATTTTGATATTTTATAAAAAGGAGGTAAGATCACTGCTAATACGAAAACTTAATCCAACCATCGCCCTCATATCCAAAAACAAACTGCTTTGGATGTATAATTTCGGCCAGTATTTCGATGGAGTCGACGATGCGGGGGCCGGGACGATTGAAATACTGGTTGCCATCGGCAATATAAATACGGTTGTTTTTTACAGCTTTCAAAATACCAAATCCGGGTTGTTGCAATAAAATATCCATTTCGCGAAGCGTACGCTCAATGGAAAATCCGCAGGGCATCATGATCAGCACTTCGGGGTCTTTTGAAATAATATCATCCCAGCTAACATAGGGTGAATGTTTTCCCTGTTCCGCCAGTATCGGCGTTCCACCGGCAATGCTCACCAGCTCCGGCAGCCAGTTGCCCGATATCATCATCGGCTCCAGCCATTCAATGCAAGCCACGGTAGGTTTGCTGTCGCTGAATTTTAATTTATGACGGACGATGTCTACCCGCTCGTTCAACTCCTCAAGCAAAGCGTTACCGGCATCCGTTACATTTAGCGCCGTTGCAACCGTGAGAATATCATTAAAAATATCATCAAGGCTAGTTGGTTGAAGTGATATGATCGTCGCTTCTTTATCGAGGTAATTTTCGAGCGCCTCCTCAACTTCTTTTAACGATACGGCGCAGACCTCGCATTGTGCCTGGGTGATTACCACATCGGGGGCAAGTTGTTTGATCTGGTCGCGTTTCACGGTGTACACCGACAGTGCATCAGCCAATATTTCCTTTACTTTCACATCAATAGCCAGGCTGCTCAGGTTATCTGCAAAATTAGCTTCTGAACATACCGGCAGATCCTTCACGGAAGCCGGAAAATCACATTCGTGCGAGCGGCCCACCAAATTATTTTGCAGGCCCAAAGCACAAACTATCTCCGTTGCCGATGGTAATAAAGATACTATTTTTGTGCCTGCCATTTTTGATTCTGAAACCTTGAGGGTGCAAATGTAATTATTGTAAATAAAGGGTTATGTTATTTATTTTTTGAAACAATAGGGCATTATCAGCATTTATGTAAAAACCTGTTAGTTTTGAGGTATGATATTTCTAACGTTCTTCATCGGGATAATAGCCAATTTTATAGGATATATCCCTCCCGGAAATATCAACCTTACGTTGGTGCAAATAACCATAAACCGCGGTCTTAAACAAGCGTTGATGTTTATCACATCATTCTCATGTATCGAATTCTTTTTTACCTACTTTATTATGCATGCCGCCAAGTGGCTGTCGGCACAGGCAAAACTGGGTACCGTTATAGATTGGGTAATGGTTGTCTTATTCGGCGTTTTAGGAACAATCACCTGGATACATCGCAAAAAGCCACCCGAGACGAATTATTCAGAACACGAAAGTATAAGATACGGCATACTGCTTGGCTTCTTAAACCCGATGCAGATACCATTCTGGATGATAACCGGAACATATTTGATCACGCACGAGTGGATACTGGATGGAAAACTGGCCCTGGTTATTTTTAGCCTGGGATCTGCCGCAGGTGCTTTCCTTGCATTGCTTTTGTATGCCAGGTTCGCTAAATACATTCAAAGCAAATTCGCATTAAGTACCCTGGTTATCAATACAAGCATTGCCATTTTATTTTTTGCCTTTGCGGGATATCATGTGGTAAAACAGGTTTACCTGGTGTTTTTTAAGAGGTAGTTGATTAGGTTGATTTAGTGAGTGGTTGATTAAGTTGATAAGTGTATTAGTTAAAAAAAAACCGTGCTCGTACAATGGCCTATAACCTGGGCGGCCAGGATTTTGAGTAATTAATTGCATTTACAGATCATCTGATGAATTGGTAATTGGGCCTTCCAAACATTCAACCACTCACTCAATCAACTTCCGCGTTTAAAATTCATTAAACCAAATCGCGTCAAAATCATAACTTTGCATTCTTTAAATTGAAGCATAATAATGTTTGAAAATCTTTCGGATAAACTCGACAGGGCGTTTAAGGTCCTAAAGGGACAAGGGACAATTACAGAAATAAACGTGGCCGAAACCATGAAGGAGATCCGCAAGGCCCTCCTTGACGCCGACGTTAACTATAAAACCGCCAAAGCCTTTACTGATGATGTAAGGCAAAAAGCCATCGGCCAGAATGTATTGACCTCTGTTTCGCCGGGACAACTGCTCACCAAGATCATGAATGATGAGCTTACTGAACTGATGGGTGGCAGCACCGCCGAGCTCAATTTTTCTGCATCGCCAACCATCATTCTTATTGCTGGCTTGAATGGTGCGGGTAAAACTACCTTCACAGGTAAGCTGGCTAATTTTCTAAAAACGCAAAAAAATAAAAAGCCGTTATTAGTTGCCGATGATATATACCGCCCTGCTGCTATTGAACAGCTACAGGTTTTAGGCGCGCAGATAGACGTGCCGGTTTATGCCAATCTTGAATCAAAAGACCCTATTGCCATTGCAAGGGAAGGCATTGCGTTAGCCAAACAAAACGGACATAACGTAGTAATCATTGATACAGCTGGCCGCTTATCTATCGATGAAGCAATGATGCTGGAGATAGAGCAGGTAAAAGACGCCGTAAAGCCACATGAAATTTTATTTGTGGTGGATGCCATGACCGGTCAGGATGCCGTGAATACCGCTAAAGTATTTAATGATCGTCTTGATTTTACCGGTGTTGTGTTAACCAAGCTGGATGGCGACACCCGCGGTGGTGCGGCGCTGTCGATAAAATCGGTGGTGAATAAACCGATCAAATTTATTGGTACCGGCGAAAAGATGGAAGCGCTGGATATTTTCCACCCCGACCGTATGGCATCGCGTATTTTGGGTATGGGTGATGTGGTTTCGCTGGTTGAACGCGCCCAGCAGCAATTTGACGAGAAGGAAGCTGCAGAACTGCAAAAAAAGATCCGCAAAAATAAGTTTGACTTTACCGACTTCTTTAGCCAAATACAGCAGATCAAAAAAATGGGTAACATGAAGGACCTGATGGCCATGATACCCGGCGTTGGAAAAATAATGAAGGATGTTGAGGTGGATGATAATGCCTTTAAAAATATTGAAGCCATTATCCAATCTATGACGCCTTATGAAAAAAGCAACCCCGACAGTATCAATCAAAGCCGCCGTAACCGTATAGCAAAAGGTTCGGGCACCAATCTCGCTGAAGTTAACCGCCTTATTAAGCAATTCGAGGATATGCGCAAGGTGATGAAGCAGATGAGCAACCCGGCGGCCATGGCAAATATGATGAGGAGAATGCCAAAATAGCCCCCCAGCCCCCTAAAGGGGGAGTTTTTCATCTTATTCCCCCTTCAGGGGCACCAACATACTAATTTACACCGGGGGGGGGGGAAAGGTATAAAAGTTGATTGTTTTGCACTTGCAGACATCTCACTAAACAAGAAATCAGATAGGGCGATTAAGGGCATGGTCATCCGGTCGTTTAAAGCTATAGGTTCTAAACTTATCCTTAAACACAATCTCATTTCTATTTATAGAAACAATAGTAAATCTTAATTTTCTGTATCCTAAAATTATATTTTCTCCGTCTTGTTTGAATGAAACCATTATAGCATCCTTTGTGGGATTACTGTTTTCATCCATAATATGAAACACGTACGCCTCGGCAATATTGTAATCGGGGGCTGTTTCGGGAACTTCATTTTTGGCTAAAGTAAATAGTAAATTATTTTCGATAGAACTTTTCCAAAATCCAACGAGATCAACAGCCAAGTATAGTTTTTTTAATTCCATGCTCAAATCTACAAATTACCTATGTAAATTCATTCTTAAAGAATTGGTATATTTGAGCTTAAATTATTAAAAAGATGGACATTCCGTACATAGAAAACGTTTCGATTTATTTACTCGAGGGGAAAATGGGAATCGTGCTTATCTGCTCAAATGAGCCAGACAGAAACATCTTATATAATATGCTTGGCAATCATGAGATTGCGCTCGATATTAATAACGATGAAAGGTTATGTTTTATACTTTGGATTGATGGTAAGCTTTATTCAAAATCTACTGAAAGGACAAAGGAAAATTATCCGCCGATTGCTAATTTGAATAATATAGAGGTTATAACTGCTGGCTATCGTTTAGAGAACCACGACCTGAAGACGCTCGAGCCAATGAAAATAAATCGAGTAACTTTTCCTGAAAACTACTTTGGAGTTCAATTGTAGTTACGCCTGTATTTTCAGGGGTGTCATATGGGTCTGTAGGCAAGGTAAACTCTCTAATTTTTGAGTAATCAATCTTATCGCTATATACCTCATTTTCAACCATTTACACATTTCAACCCCTCATTTGAGAAAAGTTAGTGTAAATATATATGTTAAAGCCCCTTCAGGGGGTTAGGGGGGTTATACAAAATTCAACCCTGCAAAGTTCTTATTCAGTATCTGGCTGTTGTTCACGTTTAGCCATTTATCTAAAACGGTGGCATACACATCCCTGAAATCAATTTGATATTTCAAATCGCCGTTATCCAGTTGCGTAAGATCAGGGGCACCGTTATATATGCCTGCTTTTTTTAGTTTACCCCCGTAGATCAGGATATTATTTGCAGTTCCATGGTCGGTGCCGTTGCTTGCGTTTTGCTCAACCCGCCTACCAAATTCAGAGAAAGTCATCACCAGTGTATCATCCAGTTTGCCTGTTTGCTTCAGGTCTTTTACAAAAGCAGCTACAGCGTCACCGTAAATTTTTAGCTGCCTGCCCTGTTGGCTTTGCTGGCCCACATGTGTGTCGAACCCGCTTAGCGATACATAGTAAACCCTGGTTTGTAAACCCGAATTAATAAATTTTGACACCGTTTTTAATTGGTTGCCCAATGCTGTTGCCGGATATTCGGCCGTCACGTTGTATATCTTCGAGGTCTTTTGAATATAATCGGCCGAGGAGTACGTTTCGATCATGGTTTTATAGAGGTACCCTAAATTATCCTCACTTAAATTAGCATGATCATGTTCCAGGTTTTTAAAAAACGGTTCGCGCGTGGTTTGGTACAGCTTATTGGGATCTTGCACAGCAATGCCTTTCATCTTTGAACCCTTCATCGCTAACGAAAGCGTATCATCAACTTCAATAGCTGTGTAGGGGTTCTTGCAGTCGGCACAATTGGAATCGAGGTAGCGGCCAATCCAGCCGGTAGTCAAAAATTCACTTGATCCGCTTGCTGTCTGCCATATATCCATCGACCTGAAATGAGAGCGGTCGGGGTTTGGATAACCAACGGAATTGATGATCGTCATCAATCCCTGGTCATAAACTTCTTTCAAAGCGGAAAGATTGGGATTTAAGCCCAGCATATCATCCAGCTTTATGACATCGGTTTGGTTAATGGCAATGGTTTTACGTTTTTGATAGTAAATATCATTACCATAAGGGATAATGGTGTTCAATCCATCGTTACCGCCCGAAAGCTGTATGATCACCACGTTTTTGTAACCGGAAAGGTCACTTTTTGCCAGTGCCTCCAATGGCTTAAGAAAAGCCGGCACTAAAAATGTACCAGATATCAGTGCTGTGTTCTTTAAAAAATCCCGTCTTTCCATGACAACTTCCTGCTTCTTAAAAGGGTTTATTTCTTATATTTCTAATAATATAGCCTTTTTGTCCCCCCCTTCAGTCCAAAGGACTACTATGGAGGGTGTTAGGGGGCTATGTAAGCTGATATTCAGGTGTCGAAACCAATTCTACTACCATTGCCTTTACATCGCCGGATTGGTTTACATTATTGGCAAGCGCGCCGCTCAGTTTAGGTTCCAGAATAAATTGAGCAATTTCGGTATTTGACATGCTTTT
>CAZZUU010000254.1:0-6141 GCA_964657275.1 uncultured Mucilaginibacter sp.
AATGACTAATGACTAATGAAAATGACCAACAATGTACAATGCAAAATTAGCTGACAGAATAAGAGAAGTCCTCGCTCACTTACCGGACGTGGAAGAAAAAGAAATGTTCCGCGGGGTATGTTTTATGGTGGATGGTAAAATGTGTGTTTGCGTTAGCGCTGACGAAATGCTCTGCCGCATTGGCGCCGATCAGGTTGAAACCGCTTTAGAGCAAAATGGATGCCGCCAGATGATCAATAATGGCCGTACGATGAAAGACTATGTTTTTGTAAGCGAAGAAGGTTTACGCACGCAGAAGGAATTTGATCATTGGATAAAGCTTTCACTCGATTTTAACCCGAAAGCTAAAGCTTCAAAAAAGAAAAAACCGGCAAAAGCGGCATCAAAAAACGGTTAACATAGGTTAAATCGTTATTTTTAATATGCTGATTTTCAATATATTACAAAAGGTTAACATGGATATGTTAAGCTGTGTTAACTTTTTTAGCCTTTTTCAGGTCATCGCAGCCCTTATTCCAACCCCAGGAATTCCTTTTGCTTTATCTCTACCAGGCCTGATTTTTTGTCGCGCCGCAGGTAAATGCTTACGCGGTAAAAGTCGTTATCGAACAAATAAATGTTATTGAAATCGTCTACTCCCCTAAACTTAAGCGTCAGCCCGTACCGTTTAACTTGCCCGATCATATTGATTATATTTTGAGGATCGGTGGAAGTGTAGTTTACCGTGCGCAATACCGTGCCGTCATTAAGTTTGGTAAAACTGCCGATGATTATCTTTTCGGAATTGGCCTTTTTGCCGATGCTCCTGAAATATTCCAGTTCCTGGCCATTAACCTGCATGGTATATTCCTGCCTGAACTTGTTTCCTTCCAGTAAATTATCAAACACCTGCCTGTTGGTGAGGTTGGCAAAATATACCAGGTTATTAAAATTCAGGCTCTGTCCAAATCCATTTATGCCGCAAAAAAGCAGGGCGGTTAACAGGAATAAATATTTTTTCATTACCATATTGGTTGTCAATTTCTGGAGGTTGTACAGATAACGGCTATCAAATATACTATATATCTGTTATCTCAAAAACCTTATTAAAAGTGTTAAACGGATAGTTGTAGGATTTTTGTTGTCGCGGCACGGTTTATTTAAAAATATAAGTAAACATTTTGCGTACTTATAGTATTATCCTTATAAACAACCCCATCATGAAATACGCATTTATTATCGGCTCAAACGCCTTTATCGTACCGGGTAGCGCTATAAGCGCCGGCAGCCACGATTATGGAAAAGAATTTTTGAAGATTAATTCAATTTATCACGACCTGCCTAATCCCGCTGACGAAAAATCACTCGAAATAGACCTGGACATAAAAGACCTCGACGGCAGTTCCATTATCCTGCTGGCCAATAAACCTGTTGCCGATGTAGCCTTTAAGGTGGTAACGGAACGTGACAGTATTAAGGTTTTGCGCCCGGATGGTTCATTGATTATACAAGTGCACCAGTTGGATGACGAATCGGCAATGGGCCTGGAGCATAACATCGTTGCCGAGTTAGAAGTGAATGCACCCGTCGCCGTGATCAGGATAAGCGGAGAATTCAACGTAGACGGCCTGCATATCATCGCCGAAAATGAAAAGCTGTTTATCAACAATAACGGTTACGCCACTTCCGCAATGGCAGGTAAAAACCGGTTAAAATTTACGCCCGAGGGGGTGGTGTTGTAGTTTAGTCCATAGTCCATGGACCATAGTAATATATGCGTACTGATATTTTCAACAGTTATCCTATTTATTCACCATGGTCTATGGACCATTGACCATGGACTTCTTTCGATATAACGCCATCAGCAACTGCACCATCTTATTATAAGTATCAAGTCCCTGGGGCTGATTATTGGCTTTCAAAAACTGGTCATAAAAAATGCTGCTTAATACGCCTGCTTTGTTTTCGTACGAGAGCCAGTAAGCCCGCTCTATTTTGAAATCATTGTGAACAGCTATCGAAATCCGTGGCTTTAGTTCTTTGTTACATAGACTGTCGCGGTAATAAAGGGCACGCATACATTCGGCTACAGCAGCATGATAAGCTGAGTATCGCAATAACCTGTCATGTGAGCCGATGCCTATAATAAAACCTGCAAAATTCGCTTCATCCTCCGCACCATATCCCATCTGGTGCGACATCTCGTGGCAGGCAACAAATGGCCTGTCGAAAACCGGCATGCCGTAATTTACCTGCGCCTCGCTGGTAAACGGGTTGTAATATCCGGATGTACCTATATAATTCAATAGGGGTGTTAGTATGGACGGTTTAGCAAGGGGATAATAGGTGCGAAAGTTAACCGAATCATCTGACAATTTTTGAACCGCTTTAATTGCAGTTTGAAAAATGGTTTTGTTGCTTTGCGCAAGATCTGCCGGCGTTACCCTCGCGCGGCAGGCGTTCGCACTGTCGATCAGCATCGCGGTAACGTTTTGCAATTCAGGCGTAGTAAAGGTGCTGTCGCGAAGGTTGAGCCGCTTGGCAGCAGAGGGCCGGAAATAATTCAAGCCCCAAAACAGGTAAAAAATCAATATGCCTGTTTGGAGGCCGATCACTATTCCCAATAAGAAAACCCCTGCTTCCCTGAATTTCTTTTTTATCGCCAGCCGGATGATACAGATAAAAGCGTAAACGAGGTAAGCAACAACTAATATGTAAATGACATCGCCAACGCTGAATGGGAAAAGATTAAACAGCGGGTGTAGCACACGGCAGATAAAAGGATAAAGCCCTTCCGAGTAGTAATGCTCAACCAGCCCGGGATGATCGGCAAACAGCATCAGCAAAAAAATAGCTAAAGCCAAAGCAGCGATAGCAATCAGCCTTGCCTTTAACCTTTTATTGTTTGGGTTTGATATTTTCCGTTGGGTTACCAATTACATTCAGATAATTTCGTCACTAGTACCGGCAAATGTATTGATCTGCACGCCTGCCTCCAATAATTTTGATATAGGGCACAACTTGGCGATCTGTATCAGCCGCTCCTTTTGTTCGGCGGTTACCGGGGATAAAAAGTTGAGGCTGCGGTCTATTACGTTTACATTTTTCCCTTCGCGAAACTCACGATACATATTAACCGATGCCTCAAGTTGGGGGATATCCCATTCCTTGCGGTCGATATACATGCGTAAAGTGGCCAGGGTACAAGCGGCCAATGACGATAATATCAGCGTATACGGATCGGGCCCAAGGCCTTTTCCTCCGGCTTTTTCGGGTTCGTCCACAATAAATTCCCCATTGCTCCATTTTATGGTGCAGGTATATTTTTCGGTCCCCATACTGGCCACTACTGGCCTATCAAATATGTAATTCATTTATTGATGTTGTTAATAATCGTTCAATAGAGCACGTCGTCAAAGGCCGGCGTAATGTCAAATAGTTTTTTGGCGAAAGGGCAAAGGGGTAAAATTTTTAAATCATTTTCCCTCGCGTAAAGCACACCGGCCTTAACCAACTGCCTGCCCAGGCCCTTGCCTTGATAAGCGTCGTCAACTTCGGTATGGTCGATGGTCATTTTGCCCGGGCCGCTAAGTGTATAATACATTTTACCGATACGCTTGCCCCTATCCTCTATAAAAAAGAGTCCACGTTTATCGTCGTTTATATTTTGTACTTCCATGTTAAATCTAAAAATCTCACATTTATCTCTCAATGCCTGGTAAAAACTTCCGTTTTAAAAATAGAGAATAATAGTTACTTTTAAATATATGCAAACAGTTAAAGTTTCGTGGCTTAAAGCGCTCGAAGTGTTAAAAAATGTCCCCGACGATGAGCTGCAATGGCTGATTGACAACAGTGAACAATACCAACTAAACGACGGAGAGATTTTAACCCAACAAGGTACGCCGATAAGGGGTCCGCATTTTATTATTGACGGCCGCTTGTCGCTCGTTATTACTCAAAATGGCAGCCGGCGCGAGTTAGGCACCTTTAATACAGGGGATATTACCGGCTACCTGCCTTATTCCAGAGGGATAATTGCACCCGCAACCAGCCAGGCCATCGGGGCGGTGCAGATAATGTCGTTCCCTACGGAGCGCATAAGAGAATTGATAAAAGATCATTTTGAAATTACGCAGGCGCTGGTGCATGTGATGAGCAACCGGGTGCGGGAGTTTACTGCCCTGCAGCAGCAAAATGAAAAGATGATGGCGCTTGGCAAGCTTTCGGCAGGTTTGGCGCACGAACTCAATAATCCGGCTTCGGCTATTGTGCGGGATTCTGTTTCGCTTATTGAACATTTGCGTATGGAGCCGGATTCGTTTAAGAAAGTAATAGCCATACAGATGGATGCCGCACAGGTGGATGCCGTAAACGATGAGCTATTTAGATTACTGGCAATCAAAGACCGGCCCCGGTTGACGTTAAAAGAAAAAACAAAACGCGAAGAAGAATTAACCGACTGGCTGGATGAACATGAAATAGAAAACAGCTATGATTTAGCCGATAACTTCACCGATTTTGGTTTTACAGCCGATAACCTCGAAATGTTTTGCAGCCATATACCTGCAGCTTACTGCTCGCCGGTTTTTAACTGGATCAGTAACCTGCTGATGACGGAACGTATGGTGAGGGATATACAGGAATCGTCACGGCGAATTGCCGAGCTGGTGAGTTCTGTTAAAACCTTCACCCACATGGATCGCGGCATGGATAAGCAATATGCCGATATCCATACAGGCATACGCAATACACTCACCATGCTGGGCTACAAGCTAAAAAAAGGAAACATAACCATTGTTGAAGATTTTGACGAGACATTGCCCGAGGTTAAAGCACTTGTTGGCGAGCTTAACCAGGTTTGGACCAACCTTATTGATAATGCGCTGGATGCTATGGAAACGATTGGTAAAGGGACGTTAACAATAAAAACGGAAAGGGATCGTGAATTTGTACAGATAAGCATCATTGACGATGGCCCAGGGATACCTGAGGAAATTAAATCGCGCATATTCGATCCGTTTTTTACGACTAAAGAAATGGGGAAGGGCACCGGCATGGGTTTAGAGATGGTTCAGCGCATCGTGAATCAGCATCATGGTTCTATAAAAGTGAAATCAGCGCCGGGTCGTACCGAGTTTTTTGTTTGCTTTCCCATAGATGGATATTAGGCGGAAAGTCTGAAATTTGCTAACCGATAAATTATTAATTACTGCACACATACCTTTGAATAATGGACCGACCCATAATTTTTACAATAGACGATGATCCGCAAGTGTTAAGGGCCATCACCCGCGACCTTAAAACGATGTACGGCAAGGAATATAAAATTTTGAGCACCTCATCAGCAAATGAAGCATTGGAAAGTCTTACTGATCTGAAAAACACGTCAGACGTGGTAGCAATGTTTGTTTGCGACCAGCGTATGCCCGAAATGGAAGGTGTCGTTTTTTTGGAGAAAGCGATAAAAATATTCCCGAGTGCTAAACGGATACTACTCACCGCATATTCAGATACGGAAGCCGCGATAAAAGCTATTAATGATGTACAGCTTGACTATTACCTGATGAAGCCCTGGGACCCGCCCGAAGAGAAACTTTACCCGGTAATAAATGATTTATTGGACGATTGGCAAAATGATTATATACCGGAATTTAAAGGCATAAAATTGGTTGGCTACCAGTTTTCGCCGCAATCGCATACTGTTAAAGATTATTTGGCCAGTAACCTGATACCCTATCGCTGGCTGGATATTGAAAAAAACCCCGACGCAAAACAGGTGTTAGAATTAAATAAGGTTGATCCCGATCAATTGCCGCTTATAGTTTTTGAGGACGGTACCTTTTTGAGCAAACCCACCATAAAAGGTATAGCAGAGAAAATTGATAAAAACCCGCAGATAACCAATGATATTTATGATGTGGTGATCATCGGCGCAGGGCCGGCCGGTTTGGCTGCAGCAGTTTATGGTGCATCCGAAGGTTTGAAAACGTTATTGATAGAACGAAAGGCGCCAGGCGGGCAGGCCGGATCAAGCTCTCGGATAGAAAATTACCTGGGCTTCCCCGCAGGATTGAGCGGTTCCGATTTGACAAGAAGAGCAATTACGCAAGCCATGCGTTTAGGTGCCGAATTCCTGTCGCCGCAAGCGGTAAACAGTAT
>CAZZUU010000255.1:0-370 GCA_964657275.1 uncultured Mucilaginibacter sp.
GGATATTATGTTAAGTGGTCAATCAAAATCTGTGAAATCAAAATAATCAGTTAAAATCAGTGATACTCAGGGCAGAAAATATATCAAAAAAATACAAGCAGCGCACGGTTGTGAACGATGTTTCTTTTACTGTGGAACAGGGCGAAATAGTAGGTTTGCTGGGGCCTAATGGTGCTGGGAAAACTACGTCTTTTTATATGATCGTTGGCCTGATAAAACCCAACGAAGGCAAAATATTTTTAAATGACGAAGATATCACCGGCGACCCAATGTACCGTCGCGCTCAAAAAGGCATAGGTTACCTGGCGCAGGAAGCTTCGGTGTTTCGCAAGCTTTCTGTAGAGGATAATATAAAGGCTGTGCTGGAAAT
>CAZZUU010000255.1:380-6123 GCA_964657275.1 uncultured Mucilaginibacter sp.
CAAAGAGCGGCAGGAAGAAAAACTGGAGCAGCTGATAGACGAATTCAGCCTGCACAAAGTACGCCGTAACCGCGGCGACCTGCTATCGGGCGGTGAGCGCCGGCGTACCGAAATTGCCCGTGCATTAGCGGCCGAACCTAATTTTATATTGCTGGATGAGCCCTTTGCCGGGGTTGACCCTATTGCGGTTGAAGAGATACAGGCGATGGTGGCAAAATTAAGGCACCGTAACATCGGCATCTTGATAACGGACCATAATGTACAAGAAACACTCTCGATAACCGACCGTGCCTACCTGCTGTTTGAAGGCAAGATATTAGAATCGGGTGAGCCCGAGGTATTGGCTGCCAATGAAATGGTTAGAAAAGTTTATCTTGGTGCTAACTTTGTATTGAAGCGGAAAGTATTCGCGCAAACCTAAAGAAGCGTATGACCATTTTTAATTCTGTTTTTACCTGGGTAATGAAAAAGCGTATTCACCAGATAGAGCTTTTTATGAAATATCCCCATGAAGTTCAGGAAGAATGGTTTGAACAACTGGTTTCGTCGGCCGAAAAAACGGAATGGGGTAAAAAGTATGGGTACAAAAGCATCTCCAACCTCGATCAGTTTAAAGAACGCATCCCCATACAAAATTACGATACGCTAAAACCATACATAGAGCGCATGCTGCGGGGCGAGCAAAATGTGCTTTGGCCGTCGGAGATACGGTGGTTCGCCAAATCATCGGGCACCACCAGCGATCGCAGCAAATACATCCCCGTAAGCGAAGAGGCCCTGGAAGAATGCCATTTTAAGGGTGGTAAGGACCTGCTGACCATTTACTTCAATAACCAGCCCAACGCCCGCATGTTTACCGGCAAAATTCTAACACTTGGTGGAAGTGCACAGGTAAGCCAGTTGGGCGGCGATAGTTCTTTCGGTGATCTTTCCGCTGTGTTAATGAAAAACCTGCCGCTTTGGGCGGAATTTCACCGTACCCCGCACATGGATATTGCCTTGCTGGAGGACTTTGAAGAAAAGATAGAGAAAATGGCCTATGCCACCAAGGATGTAAATGTAACCAGCCTGAGCGGCGTACCCACCTGGAACATCTTATTGTTTAAACGGATCCTCGAAATTACGGGCAAAAAAAACCTGCTCGAAGTATGGCAAAACCTGGAGCTGTATTTTCACGGAGCGGTAAATTTTACGCCTTACCGCGAGCAATTTAAAAAGCTAATCCCGAATGATGATATGTATTACCTGGAGAATTATAATGCCTCCGAAGGTTTCTTCGGCATCCAGGATACAAAAGAACCGGGCGAAATGCTGCTGATGCTGGATTACGGGATATTTTATGAATTTTTACCTATAGAGCACCTGCATAAAGAAAATCCCCCGACGCTCACCCTCGACGAAGTGGAACTCGATAAAAACTATGCACTCATCATTAGCACCAACGCCGGGCTCTGGCGCTATATGATTGGCGATACGGTTCGTTTTACATCGCTGTCGCCATTCCGTATCCAGGTAACCGGTCGTACCAAACATTTCATCAATGCTTTTGGTGAAGAGTTAATTATCGATAATGCCGAGCGCGCTTTGGACGAAGCCTGCCAGCAAACCGGCGCCATTATCCGCGATTACACCGCAGGCCCTGTTTATTTTGATGGTGACAAAAGTGGCGCTCATGAATGGATCATCGAGTTTGAAAAAAAGCCGGCTGAATTTGAACGCTTTGTAGACCTGCTTGACGAAACCCTGCGCCGTATCAACTCCGATTATGATGCCAAACGCTTCAAGGATATGGCGCTAACCCGCCCCATAGTTCGTAAAGCGCCTGCCGGAACATTCTTTAACTGGATGAAGGAGAAAGGGAAATTAGGTGGTCAGCATAAAGTGCCCCGCCTGGCCAACGACCGCGAATATGTGGATAGTATTTTGCTGATGATGGAGTTGGTGGGAGGATGAGTTGAATGACTTGCTAAATGTTAATAATAAATCATATACGCCCGCTGTTACGAGGAACAGCCTGTCCCGATCCATTTCAGAAAAGCAATCGCTACATATGCTAATCGTGAACCGGAATTAGCTTGCATCTGAATACATCTTATACCACTCACGTTATTATTTGGTTCAAGTGATGATCCCCCGCTCAATTGCCGCGGGGCTAGTACTTTTTGTCTTGATACAAAAAGTACCAAAAAAATCAAGACAGAAAAAAGCTTCCACGCTTTAGGCCATACTCCCTGGCTCGCTTTTCTGTCAGGCCTTTACGCGCGTTTGTGTTTTGCTGCACGTGTAAATCAGCGGGCTTTGTTAAAGTTTAGGATCGATAACTATCTTATTTGTCAGCAGTAATTAAAGTGTTCGGGATATCTGCTAACTCCAAAAGTTAAGTCCTCCTACCCAATAAATAAAAGTCAACTAAAGACTTTCAATTCCGTTGATTTTTGGCAAATTTGCGCAATTATTAAAACAGGAATTGGAAACTTATATACACACCGCGCTCTTCATATTATTTCTGTTATTCTTTGTAATCCAGCTTTATTTTTTGATAAATAACCAGCGTGTGCTTGCTGCTTATGTGCCAGCTGAAATGCTTCCAAAGCCAACTATCCCCATCTCTGTAATTATCAGCGCGCGGAACGAAGCGGAAAATTTACAGTCAAACCTTCCCTCAGTTTTAGAGCAGGAATACCCCGATTTTGAGGTGGTGGTTGTCGACGATTGTTCATTTGATAATTCGGATGTGGTATTGGCCGCGCTCAAAGAAACTTATCCGCATTTAAAAATTGTAACCATTACCGAGCATGCGCGGTTCAAAACTGGCAAAAAGTTTGCTTTAACATTAGGTATTAAAGCTGCCAAAAACGAGTACCTGCTATTTACCGATGCCGACTGCCGGCCGGCCTCCAACAACTGGATAACCCGGATGGCGTCGAACTTTAGTACTTCAACGCAGATCGTATTGGGCTATTCTCCTTATAGTAAAACATCCAATTTTTTAAATTCCTTTATTCGGTTTGAGACGATAAAAACAGCGATTAACTACTTATCGGCAGCTTTAAATGCAAAAGCCTACATGGGCATTGGTCGTAACCTGGCCTACACAAAAACCTTATTTTTTGGCGCTAAAGGGTTTGCAGCGCATATGCACATTTTGTCGGGCGATGATGACCTGTTTGTGAATCAAAATGCAACGGCTGATAACACGGTTATTGAGATCCATCCCGATGCCTTTATGTATACCGAAGCAAAAGCATCATTTGCAGGCTGGTACCGCCAAAAAAGGCGCCATTTTGGGGTGGGGAAATACTATAAAAAAAGCGATAAACGGATGCTGAGCCTGGATGCCCTTAGCGGGATACTGTTTTATATTTTATTAACATTATGCTTAGTTTTCAACTTTGAGCCGTGGTTGGTGCTCGGTTTGTTTATGTTTAGGTTGATTTTTCAGGTAATCATTTACCATAAGATATTTAACCGGCTGGATGGCAACCAATTGTTATGGTATTTGCCTATTTTTGATGTTGTATATTATAGTTATCTGAATATTTTTGGGCTGATAGGCACCTTTATAAAAACCACTCAATGGAAATAAATGCAAATTTCACCGAAAACGCGAAAAACGATTTTCACCTCGTTGTAAAAGCGCGCCAGGGCGATCAAAAATCTTATGCCGATCTGATGCACAGGTACAAGGATTCTATCTATTTTATGGTGCTTAAAATGGTAAACAATAAGGAGGATGCTATGGATCTTACCGTAGAAACCTTTGCTAAGGCATTTGAAAAACTGGATAAATATCAGCCTGATTATGCGTTCAGCACGTGGCTGTTCAGGGTGGCTACCAATAATTGTATCGATTTTATCAGGAAAAAAAAATTGAATACAATGTCCATCCACGGAATGATGGATGAGGACGGGGAGGAAAAGCAATTGCAGATTAAAGCCGATGTGCTTAACCCGGAAGAAACGTCCATTAAAAAACAGCAAACCCAGGAACTAAAGTTATTGATTGAAAGTTTGCCGCCACGCTACCGTAACCTGATCACGCTGCGCTACTTTGATGAACTATCCTACGAAGAGATAGCCCAGCAGCTCGATTTGCCCTTAGGCACGGTTAAGGCCCAGCTATTCAGGGCGCGGTACCTGCTTGGCAATATCATCAACCGTTTTAACAGGGATGACATCTGATCTCGTAACAAAATATTTCCCGTCACTTACTGCACAACAGCTCCAGCAATTTAACCAACTGCCCGATCTCTATAATTTCTGGAACAACCAGATCAATGTAATATCCAGAAAGGACATTGACATGCTTTTTGAGCGGCATGTGCTTCACTCGATGGGTATAGCAAAGATTATTGAGTTTTTACCCGGCGAAAAAGTGCTGGATGTGGGCACCGGCGGCGGCTTCCCCGGTATACCACTGGCCATTCTGTTTCCTGAAACACAATTTTACCTCGTCGATTCCATCGGCAAAAAAATAAAGGTGGTGCAGGAAGTAGCAAAAGCTTTGGGCCTTAAAAATCTACAGGCCTCGCATCAGCGTGCCGAAGAAGTAAATGAAAAATTCGATTTTGTAGTATCGAGGGCGGTAACCCGTCTAAAGGAGTTTTATCCCTGGGTAAAAGGAAAATTTAACCGGCAATCAAAAAACACCTTACCAAACGGGATTCTTTATTTAAAAGGAGGGGACCTGGAACAGGAAATTGCCGAATCGCGATTAGCCGTTCAGCAATATCATCTCAAAGATTACTTTGAAGAGGAGTTTTTTGAAACCAAGCAGGTGGTTTACGTGAGGGGTTGATTATTTTATCTCAATCGAAGCGTCTTTTCCGTATAGCAAAATTACTCCATTTTTGGCCTCCCCACCCCATTTTTTCAGAGCCAAAGCAGTACCAGGCTGATATCTGACAAGAGAATCAGTTGCAGAACAAAAAAATTGCTGACCGGGTTTTCTCTTTTCTTTAAATGAATACTTTTTTCCGTTAATGAATACCAAAGGAAAATCTTCAGGTTCTTTCGCTTGCTGATAACCGATTTTCTCCTTTTTTAGGGCTATTTTGTCGGAGTCGTTTAAATTTTGATCGGGTGATTGCGGCGGCGCAATTTTATCTGAAGCCTTGCCGGGAGATACTAGTGGCACTGGAGGCACAGGCGGAGCGGGGGGTGCCGGACGAGCGTCCTCCGTTTCGGCATTATTTGGATCGGCTTTTTCACTCTTTGGTGCCGATGGTGATTTTTCCTTTATCGGATGCACAGGCGGTACTTTTGGGGCAGGCGGGATAAGCTTAACTTTAATTGCCTTAACTTTCGGGAATTGATAACCATAAGTTTCCGATAGCATTTTACGCTCGCCGGGAGTTATCGTGTCATTGTCGTAAACATGTTGTTTCCCGTCTTTATCGGTAATAGTCACCTTTTGACGCCAGTTACCATTATGGGCAGCAGTTTTTTCCTCTATTTTATATCCCTTCGCGTTGGTGAAATCATTAACATTCACATAATCGCTGTTATGCTCCGTTTTGTTGGTGTACGTGGTGTCGTTTTTTGGCTTTGGTGCCAAATCGATCCATCCATAAGTTTTACTGAATGCCAGCGTTGACGCGCACAGTAAGCCCGCGCAAACGGGCAGGGCGGCGAGGTATTTTAGCCTGGCTAAATTCCCCGAGGGTTTTTGGTGTAACATAATTATCCGTTTTTTTAATAAGTTCTTATTGAAAAAGGTATTTGTCAGCATACTTTCGTTAAG
>CAZZUU010000256.1:0-6086 GCA_964657275.1 uncultured Mucilaginibacter sp.
GTGCCGGCACTTTATATTATAAAGTGCTGATGGGTGGTGCCTGGAGCAACGAAGTACAGTTAAACGAAACGGAAGCTTTACAGGAAACCTGGTTTGCCACGGTATCGCCCACCGGTGTTTTGAGCGTGGTTTGGGCACAGGGAAACCCGCAAAGTGTATACGGTGTGATGGCCTGGTATTATTGTGATTACATGCGCGCAGTAGCGCTTACCGGTACAACACCCGGTGCCTATACCGATATTACTAAACCAGCACCGTTAGTTAATGGTGGTTACCCTTCTGTTAAAAACCCCGGCTATATCAATTTGCAGGGCTATGTAGACAAAACCAATGTTTACCATTTGATATGGGAAGACCTGAATAACCCAGATGCTACCCAGGCATTGAAATATTTTGACGGTAAAACCACCCGCGTGGTTTACAATTATCCGCAGTATAAGCAGGGTAATACATTTTATAACCCGGGGCATTTGCTGGTGGATGAAAACGGAAACGACCATGTGATTTTTGTTCCCCCGGCCTCTACCTTACAAAGCGACCAGATTTGGGATGTAAACATGACTACCAATAAAACAGAAATTATAGCCTCTATCCAACAGCAGGGCATTTCCATTCATGGTTTCCAGGCCAGCCAGGGCCCGGACGGCGCCATGGCGGTTACAATAGAGGTTGGCGCAATTTCGGGAAGCGCGGATGCATTTGGTATGTATTATAAAAATGGAACCTGGACCAATGTGTCCCTAACCGACAACAAGGCTAAAACCAATTTCTTTTCCAAGGAATTTGCCAGCGCAGGGGGCGGCCTGGCATCGGTATCTTTACTCACTACTTACATGAGCCAGTATGCCAGTACGGCCTATGATGGTTCGGGCAATAAAGGCGTGCTCCTGACCATCGCCGGTCATACGGTTAGCGATGGGGGATATGGGATCAATAATCCGTTTATTATTTATATACCGGTAGATAAGTAGGTTGAGCCGTTTCCCGGTTTATTTCTTCTTACGGTTTTCGAGCACGGTGGCGATATTGATGGCAGCACACTCAGTAAGCAGGTCGGTTAAAATTTCTATCGGTAATTGCTCCCCATCCGTAAAGTTGATACAGCCTTTCTGGAATTTGGCGTCGGGTAACTGTCCTTCATACTTGGTATGAATAGCCGGGACCATATACATAGGCAGGCAATGCAGCGACATATAGTTTTTGGTACTGGCCAGCCCGTATTTCATGTACTTGTGCTGTTCATACAAAATCATTTCCTTGCCCATCATCGGCTTTATAACAGGAATCACGCCGTTGTCATTGGCCAGTATAGCTTCATGGATTGCAGTTAAGGTGGCCTGCCTTTCCGCCGGCATACTGCTGATGAATTCGGTTGGGGTCATAGTTGTATTTTTAACGGTTATAGTTCTTTTTATAACAGCTGGTACGATTCCCGAATATACTGAAATAAAGCCGGGCGCAAATCATCCAGCAGCGCTATGCGGATATGGTTTTCAAATTTACCTCCCCAGGCTGTACTTTTGATGATAGGTTTTTCAAGGTGCGCAACCTTCGAATAAAACTTGATGTCCAGCTCTTTTTTCATCGGCCTGATCACCAAAAAAGTGAGCCGCCGGGTAAATACGATACAGTTAGGCGTAGTACCCACCAGCACACCCTCCCAATCCGCTACCTCTGCAAGTATTTTATCAAACACCAGCACCAGCTCGGGCGGTCGCCCCGCAAACAAGCTATCGAGGCTTACACGCGCGCACCAGTGCCTTTGCTCCGTTTTTGGGAATTCGCGCTCACATTTTGGACACGTCCAGCTCATAACCATGAAGTTAGGGTTTTGATGCTTAATATGAAATAAAAAAAGCTCCACGATCACTCACAAAGCTTTTTTATTCTTTCATCAGCAATCCCCAATAATATACATAATAGCTATTTCCGCGGCCTTTTTGGTTTGCCTCCGGCAACGGGTCTTTCAACTTTAATATAGCCTGCCGGGTTTCTATTAACCGGAAATTTAGCAGGCTCTGATTTTTCTTCCGCAAAATTGACACTGAGAACTTTATCGCCAAGAACTGTATTGTTCAGTCCCGAAATAACGCGGTCTGCACTTTCCAGGTCTGCCATTTCTACGAAGGCATATCCCTTGCATTTTTTGGTCACCTTATCCCGAACGATCTTCACCGTGTTAACCCGCCCAAAAGGATCAATAAGTTGTACTAGTTCAAGTTCTGTCATGAATTGCGGAAATCCACCGATAAAAATTTTTGTCATATAATATGAGCCGCTTATAAAGCTCCAAAACTACGTAATTATATCATGCAATTTCCAGGTAAGGATCAGGAACCCTTATGACGGTCGTCATAGTTTATAAGCCCGGCCTGGTCTTATTTTGCATCTACATATCAAACCCCCGATATTACGACCATAAAAAATTCTCGAACTAACCGATTTAAACGATACTGGCACCGCCGAGCAGGCAGCCGTTGCGCTGCCGGCAAAGCTAAACGCCAATAATTATTGAAAAAACAGCAAATACAGGTATTTATTATCCCGGCGGTACTTCAACCAAATAGCCTTTAACCGATAGAATGTGACGAAGGTCACTCAGGAACCTGCACTGCCGTCATCCTTCTACTTACCTGCATTACTTAATTTTGCATAACCAATTTATGAGTATTCCTTAATTCGGCAACAGCCCAAATTGAGGAAACCGGAAAGCCCGGTTCCATTTTAACAATGGCGTGTTTATTTTTATAAAATTATTGTCATGTTAGGTACACTTAGTGAAAGCCAGATTGAAAATCTATTAAAGGGACAGGTTATTGGTAGAATAGCCTGCCATGTCCGGGGCGAAACCTACCTTGTTCCAATAAACTATGTCTACAAGGACGGCTATATTTATGGTCATTCCGCTTTAGGGAAAAAGATCAGGATGATGCGTGAAAACCCGGCGGTATGTTTTGAAGTAGAACATATCAAAAGTGTTTTTCAATGGCGAACTGTGATCGCTGCAGGCACCTTTGAAGAAATTACTGATATTGAAGAAAAGCAACAGGCGATGCAGGGCATTATCCACCGCATCATGCCATTTATAACCAACCCTGGAGGTCACCCTTCACATGGTATAACGGAAAAGGATAGTGATGTGGGAACGAAAGTTGAACTGATCGTGTATCGTATAAAGCTTGGAGAAAAAACAGGAAAATTCGAGCAACATTAAGTTGATCAATCACTAATTCCAAGCGTCCCCATCCATAAACCGAACAGAAAAACGACCCCATCCCCCTAAACGGACCCAACATAAAACCGCAGCCCAAAAAAAGGATATCAGGGTTTTGCCCGATATCACTGGCCGGGCTGATCATGGTCATTTTTATTTAGCCGAACGGAATGCAATTTTGATCGATCGGACAGTAAAATGTAAAGCGATTTAAACGGATGCATAAATACAGAGGATATTATGGCAGCATATATGATAGCATTGACCTATAATTTCGCCCATGCTTTCGAGGGAAAAGTCTTGCTTCGAAAAATCGATCGAGGCCTGGTGCCCATCGCACATCTTCTATTTGACAGTAAAGGACTTCATGATTTTGAAATTCCGCTGGATATTCAGGAGGATGGTCGTTATCAGGTTACTCTTGACTGGGAATATGAAGGCCGCAATTTCTTTCATCAATCAGATTATCCTCATCAGTTCGGGCAAACTGGTGGAGGAACGAGTCTGAACGTTTCCAACCTATGGATAAAACTGAGGGCCTGGGAAAAAGACAGGTCAGCTATTGGCCCGCCGTTACAGGATCATATTCAAATATGACAGGGGTCACTTTTTAGGTGCCGGTTATTGCAGAGTTTTACGTTTATTAAAAACAAAGCAAAATGAAAACGATCCTTCTGGCCACCGACTTTTCAGAAAGCTCCAGGGATGCAGCCCGCTATGGCTTTGACATGGCCTGCTGTATCGGGGCGAGGGTAATACTTGTTAACGCCATGATCATCGCAGCCGAAATCCCGCAAACCGGAATGGTTAGCTGGCCCGAAGGGGAATTCGATGCGTTGTTACAGGATTACGAAACCGAAATTCAAAAATTTAAGTCGGAATTAGCAGCCAGGATTTCGCCGGACGCCTACCTGCCAGAGATCTTATGCATCAACGAGGCCGGCAAATTAACAGAGGTGGTTAAAATAGCAAACGAAATGTACCAGGCAGATCTCGTGGTGATCGGCACCCATCAGGGTGGATTACTCAGCCGTTTGCTGATTGGCAACCACGCCGAGCAACTGATGGATACGGCAACCAGCCCTTTGCTAATCATAAAACCGGGAACAATTTTTAAGCCCTTAAAAAAGATTGCTTTTGCCACGGAGTTTAAAAACCCTGAACAAGACTTAAAAATCATTTACCGCCTCGTTTCATTTGCAAAATTGCTCAATGCGGAAATTTTGCTGGCTCATGTATCGGACAAGTATGAAAACAGTGTGGCCCTTCAACAAAAGATAGCCGATTATCTGCTTGAGCTTTCCAATAAAGCTGATTATCCGCATATCTACTATCGCTTAATTTCTAATGCGAAACCGGAAGCGGGACTGACGTGGCTTTGCAAGCACGGCATGGTGGATATGCTGGCCATGGCCCATCACTCGAGAAATATCTTTGCTGAATATTTTGGCAGCAGCCATACCAAAACGATGAATAAATTATCGGATATGCCACTACTGGTATTCCCGCTAAACGATAATTAACCATTTTACCGCTAAAAATAAAAGACATGACAAACGCCACCCCGGATACCGAATTGGAAACCGAATTACAAGAAGTTTATATGCAGGCCACACACTGGCTACAGGACATTTCCTTCCTGGAAACCGAAACCCATTTTTTTAATAATATCATCAACCGCTATCAGCCCTCAACGGCGGTAACATTCCGAAAGGCGGAATTTGATGCTAAAATATTGGAGCAAGCTACCCGGCTTGGTGCTTTAAAAACAAAAATCCCCGACTTCCTAACATTCCTTGACCCTTTTATCGGTGATCTCAAAAAAGAAATGAGCCTGGATTTTCTGGCACGTTACAACACGCTTCAAAATGAGCTGGAATCTATATTTGAATCCTTGCGGATGACCAAAAAGGAATTGTTCCATTACACAGAATCGATAATGACACCGGTTAATTCAACGCAAGCTTAAACCAAAACACATGAAAACGATCGCAGTCCTGACAGATTTATCAAAGCCCGCAGAACAAGCCGCGCAGTTCGCGCTGCATATGGCCAAAAAAATGAAAGCAAAAGTTATTTTATTCCACATCTGTGCGGTCGTTACGTCAAAACAGTTGGTTATTGCAGGGACGCCGGAATCAAATACGGAACTCGGGGAAGAACTTGCTGATTTCGGTAACCGTATGATAATGGAACTGGCTGCACGTACTTTTCCCGGTTCTTATTTGCCGGAAGTAGAGTTGGACCGGGATAATTCTGAGATCGTAGATGTTATGACGGCCATTATGCAAGACGAGGATATAAATCTGGTCATTACCACACCCGGGGCCAATACCGATATGGTTAACTATTTGCTGAGTGACGACTGCACCCGTATTATCGACTGGGCGACCGTTCCGGTAATGATCGTTCCGGAAAATGCAGCCCTTCGTAATTTGGAAAAAATCACTTTCGCTTCGCAACTGCACGAAGAGGATATCAATTCTATTGCAGCGCTTGGCCTAATGCTGGAAAACTTTGCCGCCGAGCTGATGGTGGCCCATCTAAACGGTGATCCTTCCAACACTACAATCCAGGCTGCCGAACAAAAACTCAACAGGGATTTATATAAAAAACTGCATTGCTGCGGTGTATATTTTCGCAGTATTGCGGATACGGACGACCATAAAAATTGGGATTGGCTTAAAGCCAACAAAAAAACCGATCTGCTGGCCATAGTTCAACAACCCCGAGAGCAAATGGCACGTTTCTTAAATAGAGGACACAATAAAAACGTGACTTATCATTTGAACGTGCCGGTAATGGTGCTGCCAAAGCTGCCCTGATACCTGGACGATAAAGAAACGGGCAGCATTCTGAAGAGTGCCGCCCG
>CAZZUU010000257.1:0-6032 GCA_964657275.1 uncultured Mucilaginibacter sp.
CTTATCATAACTAATACCGGTAAAAGCGTTTTCCCGGCTGCCGGCTGGAAAATGTATTTCAATTGCGCCCATATGATAAACGCTGCAGTTAGCCCGAATGCAAAAATTGCATTTGTGAACGGCGATCTGTTCAGCCTCACGCCTACCGGGTCCTTTCCGGATATAAAGCCGGGAGAATCGGTACGGGTTGAGTTTTTGAACGAAGACCCGGTTGTGAACACCGTTGACGGCCCCGAAGGTATTTACCTGGTATGGGACGCGCACCCCGATAAAGGATATAATACCGGCACATTTACTATCAAGCCGTTTAAACCAAATTATATAGGGCTGGTAACGCCTGCCATTATTTATGATCAGAATAAAAATATACAGGATATACCGGAGCAGCAGTTAATCAAGGCGTTTCCTACGCCTGTGAGCTATAAGGAAACTGGGGGAGTTTTGCATTTAGATAGAAAAAAAGCCATTGGTTATTCAGTTGACGCAAGATTTCAGCGGGAGGGAGTTGAATTGAAAACATTTATAAACTCTTTGTTCGGAGGGGAAATTAAAGCGGACCCAAATTCAATTAATTTAAACGCTGTTATATTTATTCCTAACAATAATATTGCCCCGGAAGGTTATGAGCTTTCAGTTACTCCACATGGAATTTCCATCCAGGCCTCAACACCAACGGGAGCTTTTTATGCCATCCAATCCCTTAAAACATTAATCCCGGCCGCAGCTTATGCACATCCCCAAAAAGAAATTCAAATTCCCTGCGTCGAAATAAAAGATGAACCGCGCTTTCCTTACCGAGCTTTCATGCTGGACGTTGCCCGTAATTTTCAACCGAAAAGCGAAATATTCCGGGTGCTGGATGTAATGGCGCTGTATAAGCTCAATGTGTTCCACATGCATTTAACTGATGATGAAGGCTGGCGGCTGGAAATCCCGTCAATACCTGAATTAACCGAAGTTGGCGGCAAACGTGCGCATACACTGGACAGCAAACATTTTTTACCGGCCTCACACGGCTCCGGCGGCGACATCGATAACAAAACAGGTACCGGGTTCTATACCAGGGCAGATTTTATTGAGATATTAAGATATGCTGATAAACTGCACATTATGGTAGAGCCGGAAATGGAAGCGCCGGGCCATGCCCGTTCAGCCGTTAAAGCTATGAACGCCAGATACAACCGCTTAATTGCCGAAGGTAAAAAAGACGAAGCCAGACATTACCTGTTAAGCGACCCTGATGATAAATCGGTCTACAGCACTGCTCAATACTGGACGGATAACGTGATCGACGTGTCATTGCCTTCAACCTATAACTTTGTAGAAACGGTGATTAACGATATTATAAGCATGTATAAGGATGCAGGCGTACCTTTGAAAACCATTAACTGGGGCGGCGATGAAGTGCCTGCCCATGTATGGGAAAAATCCCCGGCTTACCTGGCGCTAAAGGCAGATCACCCTGAAATACAAAGCACCGCCGATCTTTGGTATTATTTCTATGGAAAGGTAAACCAGTTAATGAAGGCAAAGGGGCTTTACCTTTCGGGATGGGAAGAAATGGCCTTGCGCAAAACTGCGATAGATGGCCGCCCGTTTTATGTGCCCAATCCCGATTTTATGCCCGAGCACCTGCAGGCCGAAGTTTGGAACAATACTTTAGGTGGCGGGAACGAGGATTTGGCTTACAAACTGGCAAACGCCGGATATAAAACAGTGCTTACCTGTGTAACCAATTTGTACTTCGATATGGCGCACTACAAATCTTTCGATGAGCCGGGCTTTTACTGGGGCGCCTTTGCAGATATCGATAAGCCATTTTCATTTATACCGTACGATTACTTTAAAAACTCCAAGGTTGATAAAAATGGGCTGCCTATAAACAAGGATATTTTTATCGGTAAGCAACGGCTTAGCGATTACGGTAAAACTAACATACTTGGATTACAAAGTGCGGTTTGGGGCGAAAATATCAAAAGCCCGGAACGTTTGGAGTATATGATGCTGCCCCGCTTGTTAGGATTTGCTGAACGCGCATGGGCTAAAGACCCTGCTTGGGCAACCGAACAAAATCCGGCTAAAAGCGATTCGCTTTATCAAAATGCGTGGACTAATTTTTTAAATATTTTAGGAAAAAGGGAATTACCGCGCTTAAGCTATTTCAATGGCGGTTATAACTATCGTGTACCGAAACCCGGTATAATGGTGCAGGACGGCAAATACGCAGCCAATATCCAGTTTCCGGGATTAATTATCAGGTATACAACGGATGGCAGCGATCCTGGCATGAAAAGTAAGATATATAACGATGCTGTTACAAACGATGGAAAAGGGTTTAAGTTCCGGGCCTTTGATACTAAAGGCCGGGGAGGCAACGTTTCGGAACCAGTTACTCCATAAACCAGGCAATAGGGGCGTTATGAGGCCGCTCTTATTGCCTCTCTATGTTAATCGAGCTTTCAAGGAGTCGGCCTGAAGTTAGTTACAGTATATATTATCTTTGTGCAAAAACATATTATTTCTTTTGGCTTATAAATTACTCCCGTAACGCTATATTAGCTGTTCTAATAAACTACTACCCGGTTATGAAACGACGGTCATTTTTAAAGTCATCTGCTATTGGCGGCGTTGCCGCAACATTATTACCCACTGTAAGTAAGGCTATGGACAATACCGATAAACACACCGGCAATGAATATTATGAGTTGCGCGTGTATAATTTAAAGGATGATCGTCAGCAGAAATTGGTGGAGAATTATCTGAAAGATGCCGCAATACCAGCGCTTACCCGTTTAGGCGTAAAACATACCGGGGTATTTACCGAAATGAAACCCGCAGGGCAAACCAAAGTAATTGCATTGGTTCAATACAATAGCCTTGCCCATTTTAGCGCTGTTGCCGATAGTATCGGTAAAGATGCTGCCTATAACGAAAAGGGTGCTGCGTACTTAAATGCACCTGCAAACCAGCCTGCTTATGAGCGTATTGAAAGTTCGCTGTTAAAAGCATTTACACATATGCCACACCTGGAAGCCCCGGAAAAAAAGCCGCGTATTTTTGAGCTGCGGCAGTACCAAAGCGCGGGTGAAGCCGCCGGTAAAAAGAAAATTGAAATGTTTAACGACGAGGGGGAAATTGATATTTTTAAACGGCTTGGCTTTCATCCGGTTTTTTGGGGCGAAACAGTAATAGGGCCGCTCAGGCCAAACTTAACCTACATGGTCACATTTGATGACCTTGCCGCAAAAGAAGCCCATTGGAAAGCTTTTGGAAGCGATCCGCAATGGAAAAAGATCAGCTCGGTACCAGAATACGCCGACGCTTTGCTGGTGAATAAAATAACTTCAACCCTCATTGTACCAACCGAATATTCGCAGCTATAAGATACTTCGTAATAAACCGCGGCAGGATTTAATTTGTGCGTTTAATACCGCGGTTTTGAATATATTGCAGCGGTAGTTTAAATGCCCGATTCTTCTGCCATTTTTCTTAGTTTAGCTACAGTAATTGGACAAAAGATATTTTAAACGTCATATCATCAATTGCTATTATAAGATAACATTGGGTCCGTGCATTCAAAAATAAAAGGTAATTGCAATGATTATTATTGCGCTGACCCGGCAATGTTTAAGGCTGATTTAGCAGTAGAAAATCTGTTTTCCTTTATGTCCTTTATTATGCTGTCAATTTCTGCCAGCTCGTCCCCAAACCCTTTTAAATTGGCTATCTCTTGCGCTTCCGAAAGATCGCGCTGCGCAAGTTTATAATCTCCAATGTTCGCTTTGATCATAGCGAGGTCGATTAAGTTTGATACGGTATGTTTATGGTCATTCTCCCGGCGCGAAATATCAATGCTTTGCAGCAAATACCATTTTGCCTCAGAAAATCTTCTTTCTTGTATATATAAATGGGCAAGATCGCTAAAATTATAACTGGCAACGCTGTAGCTGCCTGCGCTCATGTTATGCTGCACCGTTCTGATCACCGACTTCTCGGCGGCTTCATAGCTGTATCTGCTGCGGCCCAAATGAAAAGGGCGTATTGTCGCTGCACTAAATTCTGTTACCGGCAAACGTTCCACTATCGAGCGGGTCAATGGCGCTTCCACTATTAAGGGATAACGCTCGTATTGCTTCTTTTTCAGCTTTAAATCTACACGATACCATTGCGCGGAAGCTGAGAAGGTTACCGAACTCACGATAATGAACAATATAAATTTCATCTAATATCCTGGTTTTCATTAATTAGCAAGCAAAAATAGCAATATTTAGGTTAAATAACAGGGCTTTTTGAATAATGATAGTAAAAAGAAACACCAAAGTTGATAAATAATAAAAGCAGCAACAAGCTATGATAAGGACGAGATTGCAGGTTCCCGGTATTGCGCCGAAGTTTACCGAGGTGGGCGCGCTGGTGTCACCAGGCACCTTGTTTCCGGTCGGGAACTCTCCTTAGTCTTCAATTACCACACCCATCGCGCAAAACTTATTGATACGGTCTGTTACCAGTTCGTCAATATTACGTTCTTTTAACACTTTTAAATCTTTTAACAGCTGTTTTTTTAAGGTAGCCGCCATTGCAACAGGATCCTGGTGGGCGCCGCCGAGCGGTTCTTTTATAATGCCGTCAATCAGTTTATTTTTAAGCATATCGGTTGAGGTAAGCTTTAACATTTCTGCCGCCCGTTCTTTTTGCTCCCAGGTTTTGAAAAGAATTGTCGAACAGTTTTCCGGTGAAATAACCGAATACCATGAGTTTTCGAGCATCATCACCTTATCGCCAATGGCTATCCCTAACGCCCCGCCTGAGGCGCCCTCGCCAATAATTACACAAATTACCGGTACCTGTAATACCGACATTTCCATCAGGTTACGTGCTATGGCCTCGCCCTGCCCGCGTTCCTCCGCTTCCAGCCCGGGAAATGCTCCCGGTGTGTCTATTAAGGTGATAACCGGCTTGTTAAACTTTTCGGCAAGTTTCATCAGCCGCAATGCCTTACGATAGCCTTCCGGGTTGGGCATACCAAAATTCCTGAACTGCCGCTCCTTGGTATTGCGCCCTTTCTGATGGCCGATAAACATTGCCGTTTGGCCATTGATGGTGCCAAAGCCGCCAACAATAGCTTTATCGTCGCCAACTGTCCTGTCGCCGTGCAGCTCTATAAAATCATCACACATCAGCTCAATATACTGCAGGGTATAGGGTCTTTCGGGATGCCGCGCTATCTGCACTCTTTGCCATCCCGTAAGATTGGCATATATTTGCCGCCGGGTTGTTTCCAGCTTGTTTTCAAGTTCCAATACGGTTGCCGACATATCCAGCTTGTTTTTGTCTTCAACCTGCTTCACCTTGTCAATCTGCTGTTGCAGCTCGGCCAGGGGTTTTTCAAAATCAAAAGTTATCTTCATAAACTTACTTCAATGGGGCGCTAAATTAACTAAAGGAATTGGCATTTGGTAATTGGTTCTTTTGTTAAACAGAGCCAGGAGTCAAGATACAAGAGCCAAAATAAAAAGGAATAAGTAAATGGAGCACAGTAGTGGTAGTTACTTAAATAATTGTGTCATTTTCCTGGTTCCTGTTTACGGGTTCCTGTTTCCTGGCTTGATTTCTTGATTCCTGACTCTTGGCTCTTGCTTCTTAATCTATTGATTCTTCTTCCTGTCTCTTACAATCTACCTGTTATTGATGATCTGACTGGTTAAATATACAAAGTCCTCAATGCCCAGGCGCTCGGCCCGCAGATCCAGCATCGGGTCGTCAATCATTTTTTCTTTATTGATCAATGATGATAGCGCATTCCTCAAAGTTTTGCGCCGCTGATTAAAGCCTGCCTTTACTACCTGCCAGAAAAGTTTTTCATCGCATCCCAACTGCCCGGTTTCGTTACGCGTTAACCGTATTACTGCCGATAACACCTTTGGCGGCGGATTAAATACGCCTGCCTTCACGGTAAATAAATATTCAACTTTATAATAGGCCTGCAGAAATACGCTGAGTATCCCGTATTCCTTACTGCCCGGTTTGGCAGA
>CAZZUU010000258.1:0-6012 GCA_964657275.1 uncultured Mucilaginibacter sp.
CGCGATCGACTACGGCTATGCGGCGCGGGCGGCGATGTTGAACTGATAGGAGAAAGACGATGGACCTAGAAAAAGCGCACAGGCAGGTTTTTTCCTCCCTCACCGACTACGAACAGGCGGCCAGGAACTATAACTACGGAAAAACAATGCAAATAATCAGTTACCTGCGCGAATACGATGTGAAAAGCAAAGGCGTTGATTCAAATACCGACCAAGGTAGCCTGATGAAAGAACTGGTATTTAAGATATTGCATTAAGCTGTTAATGTTAATTATTATTTAAGTATATTTTTCAAAACAGAAACTATTTTTTCCGTCCTTTGTCTTCAACCAGATCGATATATCTATTATATAGCCGGTAACGTATAAGATATTTAAGCCGCATCGCATAATTATGTTAAACAAAGAATTAAAACCGGGTAAATACAAGGAAAACAGCAACTTATATCGGGTTTCTAATGGAGAGGATATGGCTGAAACTACAACCGTTGATACTGCCGGGCTGGAAGATTCGCACAGGGAACTGATGCTGTTTTTTAACGCTATGGACGAGGTGTTCTTCTCCGTCGATATGATTAACCAAAAGGTAATACAAATATCAAATGCCTGCGAAAAATTATATGGATACAAGCCGGAAGATTTTTTGGACAATCAGCAGCTTTGGTTTGAGTTAATACACCCGGATGATAAGCCCGCCGCGGCAGAATTAAACAAAATATTCTATTTAGGAGCACAGGTGAGTGGCGAACTTCGTGTTATTTGCAAGGATAATTCGGTAAAATGGATTGAAAGAAAAATTTCACCCACGCTGGATAAAGACGGGAAATTGATAAGGATTGACGGTATAACCAGGGATATTACGGCGCGTAAAGAATCGGACGAAATGCACAGGGAAAGCGAAGAGCGGTACCGGCAAATTGTTGAAACCGCGCAGGAGGGTATATGGACCATTGACGAACAGGAAAAAACAAACTTTGTAAACCAAAAGATCTGTGATATCCTCGGTTATTCATCTGAAGAGATGCTGGGAAAAGGGCTATATGATTTTATGGACGATGAAGGCAGGGCATACGCTATCGCGTGCATGGAGCGGCGCAGGAATGGCGTAAAAGAAAATTTAGACATCCGCTACGTTACAAAAAACGGCGAACAAGTTTGGGCCAATATTTCTGCTAATCCTATTTTCGACTATAATGGCAAATATAAGGGCTCCCTCGCAATGGTTACCGATATTACCGGGCGTAAACTGGATGAGCAATTGCTCAAGAAATCGGAAGCAAACCTGCGCACCATTTTTGACAATACCAACTCGGCTTATGTGTTATTTGGCGATGATCTAAAAATCATGTCATTCAACGCTTTAGCGCAGCGATATTCTGAAGAGCAAAACGATAAATCATTAGTTGTTGGTAAACCCGTCAATGATTATTTTTCTTCAGAACGATGGCCATTTGTTCAAAAAATGCTGCAAAAGGTTATAAAAGATGGCACTGCCGATTACGAAATAAGTTACGTAAAAAAAGATGGTACAGTAAAATGGCATAACATAAAATGGCTGATTGTAAAAAACAATGACGAACAGAAATACGGGTTTATCCTTGCTAATACCGACATCACAAATGCCAAGATGGCTGCGCTTGAGCGCGAACAAATAACTGCTGATCTGATCCAGCATAACAAAGACCTTGAACAGTTTACCTACATCATCTCGCATAACCTGCGAGCGCCTGTGGCTAATATATTGGGGCTTACCAGCATCCTGAAAGAAGAAGACATAGAAGATGACGAAAGAAATCACGTTATTGAACGTGTTTCTGCTTCTATTAAAAACGTTGACGACATTATACAGGATCTGAACCTTATTTTACAGGTAAGAAAACCCGTGAATGAAATAAAAGAACTGGTGGATTTCGCTTCCCTGGTAGACTCAATCAAAACAAGTATTTACGATACTATAGTAAAGGAAAATGTTCAGTTAAACTGCTGTTTTGAGGCGGCGGAATGTATTTTTACCATCCGAACCTATCTCTATAGTATCTTCTATAATCTTACATCTAACAGTATCAAATATCGCCAAAGCGGTATTTCGCCGGTTATTGATATCAAAACCCAAAGAATAAACGATAAGATGGAAATTTGCTTTAAGGACAATGGCAAGGGTATTGACCTGGAGAAAAATGCATCGCAGCTGTTTGGATTATACAAACGTTTTGATACCAGCGTTGAGGGGAAAGGTATGGGCTTATTTATGGTACAAACCCAGGTAGAGGCACTCGGTGGAACAATAAAAGTTAAAAGCAAGGTTGGGGAAGGAACTGAATTCATCATACAATTACCCCTTTAAATATCTTTTCCTATTTATAACTTGCATCCTCTAAACATAGGCGGTTTTTTAAATGATCAATACCATCATCTTCGATCTCGGCGCGGTTTTAATTGACTGGAACCCCCATTATATGTACCGTACTTTATTTGAGGATGAGGAGGAAATGAAAAACTTCCTGGCTACAATTTGTACTTCCGACTGGAACGAAGAGCAAGATGCGGGCCGGTCGTTACAGGAAGGTACCGATTTATTGGTTGAAAAATTTCCGGAGCATGAATCAAACATACGCGCCTTTTATACCAGGTGGGAAGAAATGCTTGGTGAGCCTTTTTTGGATACCGTTGCAATTTTGAAAGAATTAAAGGAAAGTAAAAAGTATAAACTATATGCGTTAACCAATTGGTCGGCCGAGACGTTTCCCATTGCATTAAAACGATATGACTTTTTAGGGTGGTTTGATGGGATCGTAGTTTCGGGTGTCGAAAAAATACGCAAGCCGGCGCCGGAATTTTATCAACTACTATTTGATCGGCACGATATAAAAGTAGAGGAATCGTTATTTATCGATGATAATTACCGTAACGTGCTTGCAGCCGAAAAACTTGGGTTACGATCAATACATTTTACATCGGCGGCCCAATTACGCGGAAAGCTAAACGAGCTTGGCATAAGCTGAGTTTACCTTCTAAACCGAATTTCGAACAAATTCCTTATCTTCACCGCCCGAAAACACGGTTATAAAAAATGAAATTATTAGAAGGAAAAACCGCGCTTGTTACCGGCGCTTCAAAGGGCATTGGCCGCAAAATAGCTGAAAAATTTGCTGAACACGGCGCTAACGTTGCATTTACCTATTTATCATCTGTAGAAAAGGGATTGGCTCTTGAGCAGGAACTGCAAAGTTTCGGCACAAAAATAAAAGGCTATCGTTCTGATGCCTCAAAATTTGATGAAGCAGAAAAATTGATCAATGACATCGTAGCTGATTTCGGTACCATAGATATTGTAGTAAATAACGCAGGTATTACTAAAGATGGCTTGCTGATGCGCATCACGGAAGAAAGCTGGGACGAGGTTTTGGACGTGAACCTGAAATCGGTTTTTAACGTGACCAAGGCAGCTTCCAAAATAATGATGAAAAACCGCAAAGGCGTGTTTATTAATATGAGTTCTGTTGTTGGCGTTCAGGGAAATGCCGGGCAGGCAAACTACGCTGCTTCAAAGGCGGGCATTATCGGTTTTTCAAAGTCAATAGCAAAAGAATTAGGCTCGCGTAACATCCGCACCAACGTAGTAGCTCCGGGTTTCATAAAAACAGAAATGACCGAAGTACTGGACCCTAAAGTTGTTGAAGGGTGGACCCAGGCTATCCCGCTAAAACGCGGCGGCGAAACCGAGGATGTTGCCAACGCCTGCGTTTTCCTGGCATCGGATATGGCCTCTTATATAACCGGACAGGTTATCCCGGTTGACGGGGGGATGTTGTAGAGGATTTTCAAATCAACACATTTTCAAATCCTCAAATTAAAACAGCATATTTGACATTACAGATATGCTGTTTTTATTTTCAATTACCTGGGGAACGGTTTCGGGATGGTGGGTGCCTGTCTGCCTGGTTTTGGGCTTACTGTATGCGTGGCTTTTCTATAAACAGCCGCTAAATCTTACCGGAGCAATTCGATACTGGCTGTTCGCATTACGCGACATAATTGTTTCTGTTATTGCCCTGTTATTGGTTTCGCCGTTGGTTAAATCGGTTAATTACAACCCTCAAAAACCGCTGGTTTTAATTTTACAGGATAATTCACAATCCATAAAACTATTCAACAAAGCAGGTGAAAAAGATGCAGGATCTTTTGTAGACGCCCTCTCCAAACTGAAAAATGAATTGGGCGACGACTATGATGTGCGGGAGTTCCATTTTGACAAAGAGCTGAAGAATGATCTGTCAAAAACGTTCACCGGTAAACAAACGGATATATCGAATGCGCTACATCAGTTGAACGACCGTTTTGTTAATCAAAACACCGGCGCTTTAATATTGGCAACAGATGGGTTGTACAACCAGGGAAGCGATCCGCAATACGAAGCCAAAAATTTCAAGGCCAGCATCTATACCATCGCGCTCGGCGATAGCGTTCCCAAACGCGACCTGCTGATCGGCAACGTAAGTTATAATAAGACAGCCTTTTTGGGTAATGATTTTGAGATCGAAGTTTTAGTAGAGGGATACCAGAGCAAGGGCGAAAATATACACTTAAGCGTTACCGAAGACGGGCGGCAGGTTAGCAATCAAAATATCACAGTAAGCTCAAACGCTTTTCAGAAAGTTATTCCCTTAGAGCTTACAGCCGATAAAAAAGGACTGCGAAAATTCAACATCAGCATTGCGCCGGTTAAAAATGAAGTATCCGTTCAAAATAATTCGGAAACCATTTACGTGGATGTGCTTGACGCGAAACAAAAGGTATTGCTGGTGTATGACAGCCCTCATCCCGATATAAGTGTAATTCGGCAGTCGATCGAAAGTAACAAAAACTATGAGGTGAAGGCAAGTCTGTTGTCTGATCTTACCAGCATCAAACCCGGTGATTATAGTTTGGTGATCCTATACCAGGTGTCAACCGGCGATAACCAAATTTTACAGCAACTGATAAAAAGCAAAGTACCGGTATGGTATATTTTCGGCGCACAATCAGCGTTGGCAGATTTTAATAATGAGCAAAAAATAATAAAGATGACGCCTTCGGGGCGACAGCAGATGCAGGAGGTTTTTGCCGAACCAACAACCGACTTTACTGCTTTTACGCTGTCTGACTCCTCCAGAAAGAAGATAAGTACGTTCCCGCCTTTACTTGCCCCATATGGCAGTTATAGCGCCGCTAGCGCGGGTAATATCTTGTTAAAACAACGAATAGGAAGTATAGAAACAGGATATCCTTTATTATCATTCGGCGAACAAACCGGCGAACGGGTAGGAGTGTTTACCGGCGAAGGTTTGTGGCGCTGGCAGCTTGCCGAGTTTCAAACCTATGGCAATCATCATGCTGTAGAAGAGTTATTTGCGCAAGGGGTACAATATCTTACTGCAAATGCAAACCGGCAGCGTTTTATTGTTTATCCGGCAAAAAATGTGTTTGACGAAGGCGAGAATGTAATACTTAATGCGGAATTGTATAACGATGCGCTTGAACTGATCAATACGCCCGATGTAAAGATCAACCTGAAAAGTGGGTCGGGGAAAAACTATAGCTTCCTGTTTACACGCAGTGGTCAAAGTTATCAATTGGATGCAGGTACATTACCGGTTGGGGAATACACCTACACAGCTAATACCAAAAACGGCATAAAACAATTTAACGCCACTGGTCGGCTAACAGTAAAAGCGCTAAACCTGGAATCGCGCCAAAGCGCTGCCAATTTTCAACTGCTCAACACGATAGCCAAACAAAGCAGGGGACAAATGCTGCAACCCTCGCAAATTAATCAGCTTGCCGCTATGATCCGCAAAAATGAAAACGTTAAAACAGTAGTTTATGAGGATAAACACTACAGTGAAATGATTGATTTGAAATGGGTGTTTGTAATGATAATGGCATTGCTTTCTTTTGAGTGGTTTCTTAGAAAGCGTGAAGGCGAGATATAAAAAGCATTTGCCTCGCGCGATTCCCTCCCCGTGGGAGGGAA
>CAZZUU010000259.1:0-6010 GCA_964657275.1 uncultured Mucilaginibacter sp.
AAACGTATTATTTAATATTGCAACCTTCACCCACTATAAACATTAAAATTATGGGAAACTATTTAGCCGAACTTTTTGAACGCGACCTGGTAAAACTGAGAGATGAACTTAAAAATTTTAAAGATGAAGAAAATATCTGGCGCACCACAAATGGAGTAGCCAATCCCGCCGGTACACTTGTATTACACCTGCTTGGAAATTTAAATTTCACCATCGGCAACCACATAGGCGGCACAGGTTATGTCCGTAACCGCGAGCAGGAGTTTTCATTAACCGGCATATCGCGCGAAAAACTGATTGCCGATATCGAAGCTACTATCGAAACGGTTAAAACCAGTTTTGAAAATGTTGACCAGCACCGGCTTGACCAGGATTACAGTTTAGAAATGGTGGGAAAGCATAGCACCGCATGGTACCTAACGTTTTTTTACGGTCATTTTACTTATCACTTAGGTCAGATCAATTATTTGAGAAGGATTTTGGAAGCGTAGCGGATAATTATTGGAAGCGTAGCAATAAATAAAAAATAAAGGTAGTCATGCCGATCCGCCAAAGGCGGACCTCTCACGCAAGGTAATAAACAAGTACTGTTTCGAGGAACAGCCTGTCCGATCCGTTTCGGGAAAGCAAGCACTACATATGCAAGTCATGAACCTAGAATATCTTATATCTGAATATAATTTCATGTTCCTGACTTGATGATTTGTTCAAGTGATGATTCGTCCGCTCATGGCCGCGGAGGCCTAGGCACTTTTGGCTTCACCCAAAAGTGCCCAAAAAGTCAAGACAGAAAAAAGCTTACGCCCATGGGCAAAACACCTTGGCTCGCTTTTCTGTCAGGCCTTTACCCGCTTTTGTTTGGACAGGAAAAAAATACATTCAAATCTATTCATAAGCCATTATCCATACCTGGCTAACCGTGCATCGTTGCTAGGAACGAAGTAATCGCTACATGTGCAAATCATGAAACGGAATTAATTTACATCTGAATACAGCTTTGGGCTACTGACTTTATGATTTGGTTCAGGTGATAATTCTCCTGCTCATCAGGAAATTTGCGGATACCCCATTTGCGGATCGCTGTAACCGGGCTTCCGGGTTTCTACCCGTCCGGCATATCTTCTTTCAAAACCGCTGATACCTTTTACTTTTAAAGTGAAGTCGTACCAGCTATGGCTTTTGCTTAGGTCGATAATTATACTGGCGCCTTTTGTTTTAGCCTTTAAAACGTGTTGCATAGTATTGGTTTTATAGCCGTTATCTACAATTTCTACCGTATAGTTTTTGCTGCTTAAATTATTTAGCAACAAATGTATGTTGCCGGTAAGTTTGTTTTGATTGGACAAGCTATTTTGATATTTACAGACCACTGTAATATTCGGGTCACTGACATTTCCTTTAAACTCGCGGAAGAAACCGTTTGGCCCGTATGAACGCAAGTGATAATTGCTATTCTCAAATTCAGCAAGCGGCCACGCATCTGATAATGTATCGCCAGCCCTTACGCCGTATGCCCAGGTCCGTACATCATCCATAACTTTTTCCTTATCTTTTTCCTGCAGGTATTTACCGGGCGCGTAAACATTAAAAGGCGCACCGGCAGCCGATTTACCAAAAACAGCATCTCCGGCGGTGAACTTTATTTCAAATAACTTTTTATCGGCACTGAGTTTGCCATCAACATATAGTTCATATGGGATCGCGGATGATGGTTTTATTCCTTTTTCCTGCTTTGGCATATACGGCGATGCATGCGGCGCGCCGTTAATTTGCGCTATTTCATCTATGGTAAGCAATTTATAGCTGTCGGGAAGTTTTTTAAATTGTGCTTTGTGAATACCTTCTACAAATTGGTTCTTCGATAAAAATTCAGGTTTTGGTATGGTTTCGCCGTTATAAGGTCTGAAAACTGAAGTAAGATCGCCGCAAACGGTTCGCCGCCATTCGCTGATATTTGACTCCATTATCGGTTTTCCTGTTTTTTTACTTAAAAACCCTTCCAAAAATTGCAAGGTGGAAGTATGGTCAAACACTTCCGAATTTACCCACCCGCCTTTGCTCCAGGGCGATGCTATGATCATCGGAACGCGGTATCCTAATCCTATCGGACTTTCCCTGTCGTATTTTTGGGGAAAATCTTTTCTTTCCAACTCCTGCTCAACGGTTACAAATTCAACGCGGGTATCTATTCCTTCGGACACTTTTCCGGTGCCCGGTTTATGCGAATGCGGGGCTACAAATGGCGGCACATGGTCAAAATACCCGTCATTTTCATCATAGGTTAAAATGAAGATCGTCTTTTTCCAAACCTCGGGGTTTTTAGTAAGAATATCCATTACTTCGGATACATACCACGCACCGTACCAGGCCGCCGAAGGATGGTCCGAGAAATTTTCGGGCGCTACCAGCCAGGATACGGTTGGTAATTTGCCGGTATTTACATCTTCCCTAAACTGGTGCAACACATCGCCTTTGGGCACTTTTAGTTCGCGCTCCGTGCCATCGTCGTTATACTTCAAATCATCCAAGCGGTGAAAGTCAGGATCACCTTTATTGGTATCGAATGCTTTTTTATGGAGGCTTTTTTCTTTTCCGGACAATTGTTCAAACATCCCCAGTTGGTAAATCTCCAGATCTTTTTTATCCGACTCCAGCAACGATTTCATTTCTCTCAGTTCTTTTTTAAGGGCGACAAGGTTGGTATCGCCTGCAGGCAGCAAGTCAATCTTCTTTTGCAGCTCATCAATTTTTCCGGGAAGTTCTGCAACCCTTTTTTGCTGCGCTATGATTCGAGGCTCGTATAAATGAGGGTTATATTGGGCAAAAAACTCAAGCGGGTTATCACCGAAATTTGAGAGCCATGCGGCCTCCTCGCCCTCTAAATCCACAGCTATGCTTATTTCGTTTTGGTAGCATTTCCAGGAGATACCGTTATCTTCAAGCTTTTCGGGAAAGGTTGACCATTTTAGCGACCCATGATCGGCATCCTCATTCCAAACATTAGCCCTTGATGTTTCATTCTGCTCTTCACGTATGGTGCCCGTCCAAAAAAAGAGCCGGTTTGGATGTGTGCCTGTTAATGATGAGCAAAAGTTTTGATCGCAAACCGTAAATGCGTCGGCCAGTGCATAGTTAAACGGAATATCTTCGCGATTATAATAGCCAAGCGTTAATGGCATATCTGCATAGGCCTTAACGGGACTTCTTTTAACGTTCAGCCATTGGTCAAACTTGCCATCGTTACGCGCATCAACCTGGTTGCGCCACGTGTGCGGCAACTCATGCATCCAGGTGGCTTTGGTGTTCTTAATATCTAATCTAAAGGGCGAGTAAGTTTCGCCTTTGCTGTTAGATTGCAGCCACACCTTGTTTTTATTAGGCAGATCAATAGCACGGGGATCATTAAAGCCTCTCACGCCTTTCATCGTCCCAAAACAATGATCAAAGGATCGGTTCTCCTGCATCAGGATAACTACGTGCTCTGCGTCAAGGTAGGTACTTCCCTTTGCGGGATTTATAGCCAGGGCCTTTTGAATTGAGTCAGGGAAAAAACCGGGCAAACCGGCAGCTCCTGCCAGCAGGGCGGCTTTTTTCATAAATTCTCTCCTGGTATCCATATCAATAGTTGGTAATACGAGCGGCGCATAGCAATGATTAAAATTGAGAAAAGTTTTTGTTTACGGCGTTACTAAATTATTAATAAATTGATCAACAGGGTCATTTTGAGTGATGGAAGAAATTTAATTTTTTTAACTTCAAATTTCTTTAATTTAACTATTTGTTTAAGAAAACTTTTTGTTTAATTTTATACAACAGTACAACAAGCAGTTACCTCGAAAACAATCGTTTTTATCTTTTTACCAATTATTAATAATTTAAAAAGGAGGGCAAATGAACCTGGCTCATAAAATTGAAATTTGGGGAGATAGTCACCATCCAAAATTCCTCGACATCATCCGCATAGCGTTGGGCGTTTTTTTACTCTTTAAAGGCCTTGCCTTTATGGAAAACTCCAATTATTTGAAAGAGGTTATTGAAAACCAAACAGTGTTCGACGTATCCTCCGGCCTATTAATGGCGATGGTTTACTACGTTACATTTGTACACCTGGTAGGCGGGGTATTAATTGCATTGGGAATTTTAACCCGGCTGTCGTGCATTGTGCAGATACCGGTTGTACTTGCGGCCGTGCTGCTGATCAATATTTTCCAGGAACCAATAAATGGAATGGCGTGGCCGTCGATAGTTGCATTAATCTTATTGTGTTTATTCACCGTTATCGGATCGGGACCATTATCGCTCGACAGGTATTTGTCGGGTAGTGAGTAGGCAGTGGTGAGTAGTGAATTGAAAGTGGCAAGTGGGTAGAAAAACCGTTTTAGTTTGCGTTAGCCAATTGAGATTTAATCGCTTCCAGGTGTTTTTCCTTTTCAACCTTTCTCATTTCGATGGAGGTATTTGTGAAAAAGCGATGCTTCTCGAGAAAATTTACCTGTAGCTTGTTCCACTCTTCGCGGTTGTTCACCACACCAAAAAAAGAAAATTCTTCAAATAGCTTTTCGCCTGTAGTAAAAAAATCATCACGACCAAGGTAATCCAGATCGGCATCTGCTAAAATTTCTTCAAGGCGGGTTTTAGGCAGTTGAGGTATTTTGGTAGCCCGTATCATATTGCAAATACGTTCTATCTCGTCATCAGTATAACCAAAATCCGGTAATATCTGTTTTGCGATACTGCACGACATTTCTTCATGTTCTTTTGGCCCTTGTAAAAAGCCGGAATCGTGATACAAGGCGGCAGTAAGTAATAGCCTCATGTCAATGGCAGATATCCCCTCACGCATACCAATATATTCGGCCGCATTGTATACGTCTAAAACATGTTCAACGCTGTGATAGGAAAGATGATGCGGTAAACCACGACGAAGTTCATCAAGAATAAATTCGCGTACAGGTTCAATTTGCATCTTCATCAATTTTTCCTGGTTGATATAATAATTGGGTTTGCCGTAGGCAACAGATTCGTAGTTTACAATAGCCATAACGTTTATACGATGGCCGTTTGTTTTTGTTAGAATAATAAACAAATAAAGTAAAGTTAAATAATAGCTTTACCAGTGCTCATTAAATTTCTTAATAACTTAATACTCAGCCATTATTTCATCCACATAACACCATAGCCAGCGCTCACCGGGCTCTGCCGAAATTACTACCGGGTGGCCGGTTGCATGCGCATGCTTACTGGCATGTTTATTAGGTGAGCTATCGCAGCAAAGCGTCGCCCCGCATTCCTGGCAGGTACGCAGATGTACCCATTGGCCGTGAATTTTTATGCATTCTTCACACACATAATCTTTTGCATGTTTAAGCTTCTTAATTGCCTCTAAATGGCCGCAAACATCTTGTTCCATAATTCAAAAATTGTTTTTTAACTCAATTTACCCTATTAAACTTCCGCCAAATATTTATGCACAAAACTTATAGCCATCGAGCCTTCGCCAACTGCAGATGCAACCCGGTTCATGGCCCCTGCCCTCACGTCGCCTGCGGCAAAAATGCCTGTGCAGCTTGTTTCCAGTAAAAACGGATCGCGGTTGATTTTCCAGATCTTACCAAAATTGTCGTATCGCCTCAATTCGCGGCCGGTTTCAATAAAACCTTTTTCATCCCTGATGATATCCAGTTTTATCCAATCCGTAAAAGGCTTGGCACCGATAAATACATAAAGTGCCGCTGCTTTTTTTGTTACTGTATCTTTTGTCTTAACATTAATTAATGTAAGTTGTTCGAGGCAATTGTTGCCTGATGCCTCTGTAATTTCTGTATTTGCCAAAATTTTTACATTCGGGAGATTTTCGATCTGTTGTATCAGATACGCCGACATGGTATACGACAAGCTATCCTTGCGGATGATGATACTCACATTTTTTGCGAATTTGGACAAGTATACAGCAGATTGCCCAGCTGAATTACCACCTCCGATAATGAATACATCCTGATCCTTACAGGCG
>CAZZUU010000260.1:0-6005 GCA_964657275.1 uncultured Mucilaginibacter sp.
TCATTGATGCTCCTTTTCTTTTTTAAAGCTGTTTTTTAATTGACAAACCAAAGTTCTATTAAATTGCCCGCCGTCTAACTAAATTCAGTATGTTTTTTATAGGTTTGCCACTATGGAACACGTGTTGGATAATCCGGTATGGAATGCTTTAATTTCCAATAACAAGCCATTGGCTCACGGTAACCATGAGATTAAATATTTTGATAAGGAAGTTTCACCTTTTGTAGCCCTTAAAGAAAATACAAGCGAACATTTCCGGCTGCTTCACCAGCTCCTCCCACGTAACGGCCCGGTATTATTTGTTTCCACGGTTGAAATCGAAATCCCGGAACAATGGAAAATATTAAGGGTCATACAAGGTTTTCAAATGGTGAGTAATAACGAAACGGATCTGAAAGATGTAACAATCAACCTGACTCCACTAACCGCTGAACACGTTCCCCAAATGCTTGCTTTAACCAAATTAACCAACCCCGGGCCATTTGAATCGCGGACAATAGAATTCGGACATTACTTAGGTGTTTTTGAGGGCGATCAATTGGTTGCTATGACAGGTCAGCGTTTGCATCCTTTTAATTATGCTGAGGTAAGCGCGGTTTGTACACATCCTGACCATCTGGGAAAGGGTTATGCCGGGCAGCTTTTGCTTCACCACATGCACCGCATCAGGAAAACGCATGAAATTCCATTTTTACATGTGAGGAGTGATAATGAGCGGGCCATTAAAGTTTACGAACGTCTGGGTTTCTCTATCCGGACTAAGGTGTATTTTTATTTGATGCAAAAAGCTGATAAATAATTGTCAATTTAGATAATCATTTAAAAAACAATCAGTTAAATAGTGAATTGAAAATGAAATATTTGATAGTATTCCCTCTGCTTTTAAGTGTGTTGGCTTGTAATAAACCAAAGAAGGCAAATCAAATAAAAATAAGGCCATTCATTAATAAAATAGTTGATAGCATAGCGAAGTACAATAGCCTTCACGGTCCCGATGTAGGTTATGCGGGTGGAAAATCAAGACAGAGATTGCGGTTTGAAAATTTGTCTAAAAATGCATCAATCGGAGAATTAGATTTCCTCACAAATTACAACAATGGAGTAGTCAGATGTTACGCGTTTTTAGCTCTAGTTTTAAAAAATGATTCTTGCGTTTTTCAAATATTGTTAAATCATCTGCGCGATAATGAGTCTATTTCGACGATGAATTACGATGTTGGCGGTTGGAATGATGTTGGCGATTATTTCCTTCAAATAGTATCGCCCAGTTACACCAACATTATTGGTTACAAGCTAAATTATACACAAAAAACGGAGGTCGACAGTATTTTACTTTACGGTAAAGGCATTAAATTATCTGCAAAATATCAGTTGCTGATAAACTTAAAAGGAAATTTGAAATACTATAACCGCATCAAGGAAATAGCAACCGAAGAAAAAAGCCCGGTGGCATGTGTGGCGTTAGCAAGGTTTCAAAAGCAAACAGATGTACCTGTAATAATCCAATTATTTAGTAAAGAATCAACGGAATACTACGGTATATATTCAGTCAGAGAATTCCCGGATACGATTTTCTATCCAAAATTGGTTACCGTATTTGAAAATGAATGGCGCCAAGAGGGATATGATTATCAGAAATGGTGTATACTATACCAGGCTCTTTCTAAATATCCAACTCCGCAAACCTTAAAACTATTTGAAAAGACTTTAAATACGAAAGACGATTTTAGACGTAACACTTTGGGAGTAGACTTAATGATTGCCCTTACCAAATATCCAAATCCCTATTTCGATCCAATAAAAAGAAAAATTCATTTAGACGATGATTATAAAGATGACGTTAAATCGCAAATCGACATCGAGAAGTAAGTTGTGTGTATCTATTCTACTTTCGTACTTATTTTCGGCGTAAACGTATAAAACTCGTAATTGATGTTCCATTTCATTGTTTTGCCGGGCGGCACATTGATCTTTATATACGGTTCGGGACAGGCCGTAGTCGGGCATGCCCAGAAAACCATTTTTTCAACCGGCTGATCGGCAGTTATCTTAATGCCCGCGCCTGTTTTTTCGTTAAGCACTTTAAAATCATAATCTTTGGGCGTGTTGCTAAATCCCTGCAGGCTATCGCATTTTAGCTGATCCCACCTCGCCATTTCCTTTAAAAAGGACAACTCTTTGCCATCAATTTTTGCAATTGTACCCCAGCCGGCGCCGGTTGCCTTGATATCCACCGGAAATATAACTTTTATTCCCGGCCCCGATGGTTGCTTATCTATAACCGGGAAATTATGGTCAAATACATCGGTTTCAATAGCTCGCGTACCGGTGTTTTTTAAGCTATGTTCTAAAACCATCAACGGCTTGCCATTAACCAATTTCACGGTTTTGGTGTAGATATAGGCATATCCGCTCGAGTCGTGCAGTTCCTGGGTATAAGTAATACGGTCTTTATCTGTTTTTACCGTCCATTTACCGCCGTCAACAATATCATATAATCTAAACGCGCTAAACGGCGACTGGTTACGTTTGCGTAAAACGCCAACTCCTATGGTAACAAAAGTACCGCCAACTTTTGCCTCATCATACCCGATCGGCGTAAATGATTCTACCGGGCCGCCAACTGCGTCGTTAGCTTTTGGCGAGTGCATCGTAGTCCAGGGACCAAAAAAGGTGTGGCCGCCAAACTCAAGGTTAGCAAAGATACCTGCCCAGTCAAATCGGGTGGCCTGGTAATAGCCGTTTGTGGCATCCGGCATATATAACGTGATTGAAATAAGGCCGTTGGAGATTGTGTTTTGAGGGAAATCTGTTAACGGGGCTGCGTAACAGCACAAACCAAATAACAGAAAGGCGAAAGCGATCTTAATCTTCATAAAACTATTTTCTTATAACGGCAGTTAAAGATAATAGCCTTATAACATAAATTAACTTTATAACAGCTTTGTTGCGTTGTGTTTTAATTTAACTGGCTAAATTACATTGACGGCTTGCCCGTGCTAAATGTTACAAAAAAGGCCTTAAATCTTTCGATTCAAGGCCTTTGAGTTTCTTGAGATTGGAATGCTTTAAGCGAAGCTTTTTTGTTTAAAGCTGGCTTTGATAATCTTCGCGGCAAGCGCTATATTCCTGCCGGTTTTAAGTTCTTCGGTAGAAACATCATATTTTTTTGCCCAATAGTCATCTTCGTAATTTTTTTGAATTTCAATTACTTCGTTATCTTTTTGGTCGTTATTGTTATTGATAGTATTCATGATGTAATTAATTTAATGAGCGTTTTGATTAATTGCTAAGTAGATGCTGTTGAATTGCCTATATAACTTGTTTATTTATAATTCATTAACAAATTATTTATAGCCCCTTCACAATAATTTATCTTAACCAGGGAAATCATTTAAAGATATATTGAATAGCATTACCCCTACATTATTATTGTGTTAACTTAATGTTAACAGTATCGGCTTTAATTGTAACATGTTTGTTTTGGGAACGATTGCGTAGATAATTGTTTTATCCGCTGATTATTAAATGATTAAAATTGCTAACCTTAAATTACAACCAATTTTACTTCCAATTCTTTAATAATAAGATGAAAAAGCAATTCCTATTACTCTTTTGTTTATTAAATTCAACGGTTCTTATCGCGGCCAAAACCAAAGTTTTTGACATCAAATCGCCGGATGGTGCCATCACTGTTCACATCGACGCCAGTGGACAAATCCAATGGTCGGTTGATGATAAAGGCCAGGCAGTTATCTTACCCTCAAAAATCTCGTTGCAATTGCAGGATGGCGAAACGTTGGGAGAAAACGTGAAGATAACATCTTCACCGATTCAACATATTAGTACCACAATTAGTACTGTTAACTATAAAAAAGCGTTAATTAAAGACAACTACACCCAACTCACCTTAAATTGCAAGGGGGATTACAGTGTTATCTTCAGAGCTTATGATGATGCGGTAGCATATCGTTTTACAACAAAGAAAAAGGGTGAGCTCATCGTGAAAAACGAAGAAGCCAATTTTAATTTCAATGATGATGACAAGGCATTCCTCCCCATTCAATGGGATTACAGGGCCGGTAAAATGTTCAACTCATCGTTCGAGGCGCTTTATCACGAGGTTAACCTTTCTCAGTTTCCGAAAGATTCCCTGGCTTTCCTGCCTATTTTGGTTGATATAGGCAACAACAAAAAGGTTGCTGTATTAGAAGCCGACCTTGAAGAATACCCCGGTATGTACCTGGACCTTAACGAAACTCAAAAAGGTTTAAAGGGAGTATTCGCGCCATACCCGTTGGAAGCAGAACAGGTGGGGATAAATTATGTGCCCAGTAAAAGAGCTGATTACATAGCAAAAACAACCGGCAGGCGCAGCTTTCCGTGGCGGGTGATAGTTGTAAGCGACCAGGATAAGGAGCTGTTAAACCAGGATATTGTACAAAAGTTAGCCTCGCCTCCCCGACTGGCCGATTTTACCTGGGTTAAACCCGGCCAGGTAGCATGGGATTGGTGGAACAACCGCAATATATCGCACGTTGATTTTAAGGCGGGCATTAATACGCCCACCTATAAATACTTTGTTGATTTCGCAGCCGCTAATCATATTCCATACATCATAATGGACGGGGGATGGTCAGTGCGCCAGGATTTGATGAAGGTAAACCCTAATCTCGACTTGAAAGCAGTTGTGGATTATGGCAAGCAAAAAGGAGTAGGTGTAATTTTATGGGCATCGTGGTACCTGCTTACCCAGCAAATGGATAAAGCGTTTCCTTACTATTCAGAAATGGGGATCAAAGGGTTTAAGATTGATTACATTGACCGTGACGATCAGCTTGCGGTTGCTACTACCTACGAGATCGCAAAATTGGCGGCGCAATATAAGTTAATGGTTGATTATCATGGCGCATTTAAACCAACAGGCTTGCAGCGTACCTACCCGAATGTAATGGGGTACGAGGGTGTAAAAGGGCTGGAAAATTTTAAATGGGCCAATGAGGATGCCCCGCGTTATGTAAATACGATCCCGTTCATACGAATGATGGCAGGCCCGATGGATTATACTCCGGGGGCAATGCGTAATGCCATAAAATCCGCTTATAGTGCGGTAAATGGTAACCCGATGAGCAAAGGCACCCGTTGCCAGCAACTGGCCGAATACGTGATGTTTGAGGCACCGCTGCAGATGCTTTCTGATAATCCTACTATTTATATGAAAGAGCAGGAATGCACCGATTTTATAACCAAAATACCTACCACTTTTGACGAAACCGTGGCACTGGATGGCAAAGTGGCTGAATATGCGGCAGTAGCCCGGCGTAAGGGCGATACCTGGTTTGTAGGTGCTACTACAAACTGGGACGCACGCGATTTAACGTTAGATTTTTCGTTTCTACCGGATGGAAATTACGAAGCTGAAATTTTTAAAGATGGCGTAAATGCCGACCATGACGCTACTGATTATAAACGGGAAATAATACAAATAAGAAAGGGAGACAAAATTAAGGCGCAGCTTTATCCGGGTGGCGGTTGGGCGGCGCGTATTTATCCGGTAAAGTAACAATTATAAGACTCGGCGTAGATTTCTTTATTGTTCTCCGATTTTTTATGGTAGCAGCCCTATATTCGTGTTTTAAATAATAACTATGTATCGCAAATTGGCTTTTGTTTTAATCATTTCGGGTTTATGCACAACACTTTGTGCCCAGGCACCCCTTGAGCTTTCTAACAAAAAAGCATCAAAACAGGCGAAGGCTGTGTATAGCTACCTGCAAGATATGTATGGCAAAAAGATACTGGCAGGCCAAATGGTATCTAACTTCGGACGTGTTGATGAGTTGCAGTATATTAATGACGTAACCGGCAAACAACCGGCCATACGGGGCATTGACTTTATTGATAGTGCCAAGAATGAAGATGAAGTGGAATATGCCAAAGAATGGTGGAAAAAAGGTGGTATACCAACTATTATGTGGCATTGGGGCGCACCGGGGATAGGCAGC
>CAZZUU010000261.1:0-5988 GCA_964657275.1 uncultured Mucilaginibacter sp.
CAGCAACAACAGCAAAGAGCGGCCCAACAACAGGCTGCTCAACAAAGGGCGGCCCAGCAACAGGCGCAGCGCGAACAGGAACAAAAAAAACAGCAGCAACCCCCGCCAAATCAACGGTGATAGTTACAGTTGTTAAAAATTGGGAAATAAAAAAGGGCCGAAAACCTCTCGCAGAAATTCGGCCCTACATCTACCTATGAAAAACAGCCCTTTTGGGAGGGCATATTAATTAATTCAAAACCAGTGCCAATCTCTGTTATTGCGCTGGACCTCAGATAAACGGGATATTTATTTTGCCAATTAACGTTTCGTAGAAATGGTTACTCATTAACGGGGATATAAATTGCCCGATAAAATTATAGCGCAATGGCTGTAATTTTATTGGCAACCCTGCTAATTGTTATCACTTATTACGAAACGTTATCGTCAAATTTATTACCTAATCTATAAAATCAAATTCTGCATTCAATTCAAAAAGATGCGCATTTTTTTTCTCATTGAGCAATAATTTCTACAAACTAAATATTATTTTAAGATTCGATTAAATCAAATCAAGCGCGATTTTAAACCATTGGTATAAGTTTTAACCGGCGGGCAGGCAAATCAAAATTAAATTAACATTGATTGTTTTTTAAAGAAACATTTACTTAAATTTAACTGATTTGTACAGTTATTGTATTTGAAAAATAGTCATAACCCAATTATGACCTTTTGCACTAAATGCCGATTGGTTTGATAAATAAAACGCACTTAAAAATTAGCGGAATACTGTTTATTACAGTGTTATGTTTCCCCTTTTTGTCCTGGTCCCAGTCGAAAAAAACGGGGTCAATCGAATACCTTAAATTCTGCAATGGCCTTAGCGATATTAAGCTGGGATCGGATATTAACCAAATTCCCCAGGCTAAACTAGCGTACCTTGATGGCGATAGTCGCTTTGATGCTGATAGCTGTCTTCGGTATGAATATCGCGATGATGATATTTTGTCGATGGGAGATGATTTGAATTTAGACCTCGTTGGCATCCGTGCCTATAAAGGTAAAGTTGTTGATATTTATCTTTTCTTCAGACGGGCTGATGGCTACAAGGTTTTAAGCAAGTTTTTAACCGCCTACGGTCCGTTTACAAGCAAGCCTGATAATTTTTCTGATAATTATAGCTGGAACTCAAGCCTGCTAAATTTATCGTTAAAATATGAGATCAAAACAGACCTGGGAATGGCTGTTTTAACGAGTCGGCCCCTTGCCGATGAAATTGCTGCGGCGAAGGAAAAAGCCAGAAAGAGAAAAGAACTGGAGGAATTGGTTGCGAAATATACAGCATTTGTTAGCCAGGCCTTTAGCAGCGTTGAAACCTCTTTGCCGGTTAAACCTACGGAGTAATTATTGTTAAATAACAGGTTACTTATTCGGCCATTGCTTTTGAAATAGTTGCAGTATCCAGCGCTTTTTTATTTACCACAACCGAAATAGTGTTGATGGCAAAATAAGGTATGCTGATATAATAATACCCATTGTAAGGGCCTGCATGGGTTCCCCATGAATTTTTAACTATAAAATATTCATTCCCATCACCATCTTTTGCCAGCCCCGTGATTTGCATCAGGTGATCGTCCTGGGTAACCTGCCTGTCAAAAAGTTGCTGGCGGATTTCTGCGTTAGGCTTTTCTTCAGTAAATGTGGCAAATTCTTTTAACTCATCTGTATTATTAACCCACTTGGCAACTCCCTTTGTACGCTGAAAGCCCATATTGCTTACATCGGCATCCCATGCAATGGTGTAGCCATTTAGGATAGCGGTTTTCACGTCTTTAATAAATTCAGCAAGCGGCAGGTTATAAAACATGCTGTTGTTAAAATTATCCTCTATCTCCAGCGCAAAGCTAGTGAAATAGGGGTGGTGTGTAAAAGAGGTAAGGCCAATATAGTCCGAAAGCTTTACAGGAACATTTTCGGCGGCGTAGCTTTTTGGAGTGTAAATTTTTCCGTTATACAAAAAATTCGATGGCGGCGCTCCGAGGTTATTGTTCAAAATAGTTTTAAAGCCAATTTTCCAGTTTAATGGGATGGTATCAGGATAGTTTTTTAACAGGTCATCAAGGTACTGTTTCAGTTTTGTTTCCAAAGAAGCATCATGGTTCAAAACGGTATCACGGCCTATGCCCGGATAAATTTCTTGCGGAATGGCACCGTAGGTATCTGTGGAGTAAAGCATGTCCGGCTGGATACCGCCTTCTGTAAACCGGCTTGTGCCCCGGCGGCGGATGTATTTATCCGCCTTATCAATATAAAGATTATATACAGTAAAAACCTCAGACAGGTCTGTCTCAGGCTTATTTTTTAGAAGTAATTCGCTTTCTACAAGGGCGGTACTTGAAAAGCACCAGCACGTACCGGAGCTACCCTGATTTTTAACCGGGGTAGCCGGGTTGTTTTTAATAACGGTGAACTGCTGTTGCTGGGCGAAGGCCGGTATAACGTAGATCGAAAGTGCCAGGAATAAATTTATTGATCTCATATTTTGCTATTAAAACAAATATATGAAAAACTGACATCGAACGTTGACCTCTACGGGTCGAAAATTTTACAGACGATTTTGGGGCTAAAAATTGATCTTTAAACATGATTTCTTTACTTTACTAAGTTGAAATTTAAGCTAAAATTTGTTTTGTGCCAAATATTTAATGTAAAAGTAAAGTATTTATTGATAAAAAAAATTATTTGATGTAAATTTTTTCAATAAATGTTTATATTTTTTGCAATTATGGCAAAACTATTAGAATAATAGATGTTAAATAAACATTTTTTGACTATAATTCGTAAAATCAACCATGATTGATGATAAATATTCCGTTGATGATGCCGTAAGTTCATTTATTAACAAAAATGAAAACGGGGGCCTTCAGAACAGTTTTGGTAACAATGACGGTTGCGTTTTGCCTGTTAATAGTAATTTTCGTCCGTTGTATGATAAGGAAATTTATCACGCAATGATCGAAAGTGATTTTTCAAAGGGCATAAGCTTACCCCTGAAAATCGAAGATCACGACACAAAATCAACAAAATCAACATTTAATGAAATTATGGACTCTTTGGTAGAACCTGACAAAAAATACAAATACTTATTTGAAAGCAATCCTTGCCCCATGTTTGTATGGGATGTAAAAACGCTGCAAATAATTGACTGTAACAAAGAAGCGCTGTTAAAGTACGGTTACGGCAGGGAAGAATTTTTGTGTTTAACCATACGCGACCTGCAATTTGTAGATGATTTGCTTTTATTGGAGTTTGTGGCCACCGACGAAACTGAGGAAGGTTTGATCCACAAGCAAACCTGGAGGCAGGTAAATAAACGCGGTGATATCATGTTTATGGAGATAAGCGGCCACCTGATCAATTATAACGGCAGGAAGGTTTCATTTATACAGGTAAACGACCTAACCGAAAAAGAACATACACTGGCACAGTTTAAGGAAAGCCAGGCAAAGTTAAAAACCGCCACAAAAATTGCCCGTTTAGGTTACTGGCAACTCCGGGCAGACGGTACCGAAAGGTATTGGTCTGACGAGGTGTATGAGATATGGGGCGTTACGCGCGATACATTTGAAGTTAATTTCGATTCATTTTTAAATACAATACACGCCATAGACAGGGAGGCATTTGCAGCAGAACAGGCCGCCTTTCATTCATGGAAAAAAACCTTCGATCTGGAATACCGTATTATTTTGCCGGACGGCTCAATAAGATGGGTTTATGAAAAAGGTAACCTGCTGGAGGATGAATACGGCAACCCGGTTATTTTCCAGGGGATGGTGCAGGATATTACCCCGCAACGGTTATTAACGCTGTCGCTGGAAGAAAGCAATAAACGATATGAATACGTTACCAAAGCATCCTTTGATGCCATTTGGGATTGGGACCTGTTAACGGGCACTTTTTACCGGGGCGAAGGTTTCAAGCATATTTTTGGATATGATCCTGAGCAAATGGACAATAACGTTGGTTCGTGGAAAAAGCATTTGCATTTGGATGATCAGCACCGTGTAATTACCGGTATCAATAGCTTTATAGCTGGCGATGGCGAGATATGGCAGGATGAGTACCGTTATATGAAAGCAGATGGCACTTATGCTTATGTGGCCGATAAAGGTTTCGTGATCCGCGATAAAGATGGAAAAGGCACCCGGATAGTAGGGGCGATGCAGGATATCTCCAAACGGAAAAAAGATGAAGAAGCCCTAAAATCTTTTGCTGACGATTTGTACAAACGCAATAAAGAACTCCATGAATTCGGCTATATCGTATCGCATAACCTGCGCTCGCCGGTTGCCAATATTATGGGCATAACCATGCTGCTTGAACTTGATAAAACCGATCCCGAAACTATAGATAAGTGTATCAATGACCTCAAATATTCCATCCATCGCCTTGATGATGTGATCAGGGACCTGAGTAAGATACTTTCTATCACCGATGGCTCGGCAGGGTGGACCAAAGAAAATATTGATGTAACAACTATTCTGGGCAATGTATCAACTGACCTTAAAGAAGCGATTGTGCATTCCAATGCTATTGTCGATATGCCATCGGCTTCCTATATTCTTAATTCAAACAAATCCTATCTATACAGCGTGCTGTTTAACCTTATTGGCAATGCCATAAAATACCGGTCTGAAAAAGACCCGGATATAAAAGTAACTATTGATCAGTCGGCCGAATCCACTACCATTAAAATTTCGGACAATGGCATCGGTATCGACCTTGAAAAACATGGTAACGACCTGTTTAAGCCATATAAACGCTTCAGTAAACACCTGGAAGGAAAGGGACTTGGACTATTTTTGGTAAAAAGCCACGTAGAAGCATTAAACGGCACTATATCCATCGAAAGCAAACCCGGAAAAGGCACTACGTTTACAATTGTGTTTGCAGTGGGTTGATTCCCAATATCACCAAACAATCAAAAAAATCCCTAATCGTACGATCGTAAACCTATTTTGCGATCATGTACGCGCTGCCCCTGCTACTCCTATAGCCGTATAATATTCCTTTTGCCATCGGCAACCAGCTAAAAGATATTTTTAATTGGCCCTCAAAGCGTAATAAATATGATACCTTACGCCCGCTTAATTTAAACCAATTATTAAATAACCAAACCAGCCATTTCGCGATGAAGCAGATTATAACATTATCAAATGAATAAGGAAAGTGCAATTAAATTACTGATGCTTGCAGGGTTTTTAAGCATGTTCTTATTCGGTAGCAGGTTTAAGGCCGAAGATAAAAAAGTGATCTGCATAGAAGGTAAATGTTTGAAGCCCCATGATCACGGGGAATTAAATTATCACGAACGGTTCCCCGTTAAGGGAGCCGATAACTACCCGGTGGCTGTTTTAAAATCATGCGCAAATTTTTGGGAAGCCAATGCAACCGGGATGACGTTTGCTGTGATAATTGGTGCGGCCGCCCTCTCCCTGGCGCTATCTTATAAAAAATTCGATAAGCTTTTGCAGCTCAAAGGTGTTAAAGGGGCAACTATTGGGAGTATAATAGGCATGCCGCTTAATATGTGCGCCAACTGCTCGGCGGTAACAAGCATGAGCTTAACTTCACAGGGCGGCAGCTCAGAAGCATCATTGGGCATAATAATGGGTGGCGCCTTGCTTAATTTTATCGGCATTGTAACCATGTTTGGCTTATTTAGCCCGGCGGTAGTTATTTCAAGGATCGTGTTCAGCATCCTGATGATCACCGTGGTTGTGCCCTTTGTTTCAAAAATGGTTAACCCTGCGGGGCCTTCGCTTATTGAGCAAAGTGCGGGTTTGGATCAGATATCCTGTTATTTCCCTGAAAAAAATATCGGCCAAACCATAGTGAAATCTTTCGAAGACTGGCTCATCGCGGTGGGTAATATCGCTGTAAAATTAATCCCGCTGATGTTGCTGGGGACATTGATCACCGCATTGTTCCGGGTAATTTTCCCTAATG
>CAZZUU010000262.1:0-5963 GCA_964657275.1 uncultured Mucilaginibacter sp.
GTTAACGACTGCTTTCGGGTTTATGATAATCCTGAAGATTCATTCAGGGACCACTCGGCCTTTTTAAAACGAAAAAACTATACCAAACTTTTTGAGCTTGATAAAAATGATTACAAAGGGTGGGCCTATGGCTTAAAAAAAGCGGGATATGCAACCAACCCCAATTATCCTTCATTGCTAATTAATATTATTCAAAAATACAACCTCGATCAGTACGATGCCCCCGAAGGAGAACTATCCAAAATTAAACGTGTAGAGAAGGTATTTTCGCAGATCGATAAAAATGCGGTCAAGGCGCAGCAAGACTCTGTATCACAAACCAACACCTCTGGTCAGCTTTACGTAGTAAAACAAGGTGACACACTTTATAACATATCCAAACGTTTTGGACTTACGGTTGATGAACTGAAAGCACTGAATAATATGGCGGATAATAACATAAAAATTGGCCAGAAACTTATTGTCACCAAATAAACCGTGGTGTTAATAATTGTTAAATAACATAATGAAGATAGGTATAAAGCTTAGTTTTGATATCATAATGAAACTTGGGCTTTTTTTTTGTTTACTGATTATAGCCGTAAAAGGCTTTTCGCAGGATAAAACGGTTGTCGGAATTGTATTTGATAAAAACAGCAAAGACCGCGTTGCCGGCGTAAATATCCGCAATATCACCAACGGCAATTCGATCTATAACAGTTTAAAAGGCGAGTTTAAGATAAAAGCGAATGCAGGCGACCAGCTAATTTTTTCAAAAGATAATTTTCATCCCGATACCATAAAAATCCAGAACGATGCCCCGTTGGCAATATACCTGGACCCCTTGGCCATCCAGCTTAGTGAAGTAACCGTGCGCGACACTGTTTCTACACCCGAAAAACGCCTGGAGGCCACTAAAAACGATTACACGAAAATTTATGGCTCATTAGCTTATGATAATATGCTCAGCACCCCTGTGCGCGGTGGGGCCGGATTAAGCATCGACGCATTATATAATGCATTTAGCCGGAGCGGCCGGAATGCAACCCATTTACGCGAGGTTATTGAGAACGATTACAAGCAAAATGTAATTGACTTTCGTTTTAACCGAACTTACGTCGGCAATATTACCGGCTTAAAGGACGAGCGGCTGACGGCTTTTATGTTCAGGTACAGGCCTGGGTATTATACAACCAAAACAGCCAGCGAATACGAGTTTATAACCTCAATAAGAAACAATCTAAGGCGATTTTTGCGCAATACGCGAACGTATTCGTTACAGCCCCTCGAAAAAACACCACTACCGGCATCCCCAAAAGTTGACGACAAAGTGAATACATCTGCGCAAAAATCAGGCGGGTAAGTTTTTTTTTTAAATATTGCGAGGTAAAAAAAATGTTGCATCCATTGCAGCCTCCCGATTTTCAGACTAAATTATTAAATTCGCCGCCATGCTTAAGGTGATCCGTGGATTGTTCTTTTTATTGTTTCTGGGCATTGTTTTATCAGCTAATGCACAAAAAACAGACTCTTTAAAAGTTGATACAAACCTGCTTAATAAATACAGGATCGACCCCGGCATAAACGCCATCCCCATCCGCGTTCGGCCTATACAGTTACAAAAACAGCTCGTTCCGGTCAGCATGCTCGATTATAAAGTAAGCTATTGGCACAAATCGCTTATTTTCGGGCTTAATTTCAGCCAATCGGCATTTAGCAGCAACTACAGTGCCGGCGGGGTGAATGCTGTGGCACTAGGCTCCAATTTCGACTTTAAAGCCGAATACAATAAAACGCCTTTTGACTATACTACCGAACTAAACCTCCTTTACGGCATCTCAAAAAATAAGGGTCAGGGATCACGAAAAACTAACGACCGTATATTTCTGGATAACAAAATTGCATCGCAGCTTTCAAAACACTGGTTCTTCTTTGGATCGTTAAGTTTCGAGTCGCAATTTGACAAAGGCTTTAACTATGCAAACCCCGATGGCTCCGTTGCTCAAAACCCGTTCCTGATCTCAAATTTTATGTCGCCAGGTTATTTAACCGAATCGCTGGGGTTTGAGTATAAGCCAGTAAAATATTTCGACCTGCGCCTTGGAACCGGGACGGCCCGCCAAACTTTTGTATTGGACACCACCATTTATCATAACCAGTCATCAAATTACGGTGTAACACCCGGCCATACCTTTAAAAACGAATTAGCGCTTCAGGTGGTAGCAGCCATTGATAAGGACCTGATGAAAAATCTCCATATCACTGCCCGGTATGCGTTATTTGTTCCGTATCAGCAGCCGCTGGCTTATACCAGCCATCGTGTTGATGCCACCCTCACTGCCAAGGTTAACCGTTTAATAGCTGTGACGGTAAACGGCACTTTTTTGTATGATAAAAATACATCTACGCGAGTTCAGGGAACAGAAGGGTTAGCTTTAGGGGTGTTGTATAAGTTTCCGTAGCTGCAAGTTATTCATTAACAACCCGTCACAATTTAGTGCAACAGGCGTTATTACAAGGTTAAATGCTTAAATTTAGGCTATTGCATGACAAAGTTATTTTACCTCTGCTTACTAATTTATATCGCGGCAATGGCCTCCTGTTCGCCTAAAGGGCCGTATGCGGTAACCAATAAATACTACAGCGACAAAACAAAAGGCTTTGTAAAAACCATTGAAAAACAGCTGCCCGATTCCTTAGCTGACAGCACGGGCACACGGATCCCTTCAGCATGGGTGGGGACGGTAAATTTCGGTATCCGGAAGCCTAATTATGTGATCATTCATTTCACCGCGCAGGATTCCGTACAGCAAACGCTGCACACCTTTACTGTTACCACCACGCAAACCAGCGCACATTATGTAATAGCTAAAAATGGCAAAGTTTTTCACATGGTGAATGATTACCTGCGCGCCAATCATGCCGGCCTGGGTAAATGGGGAAGTGTCACCGACATGAACAGCTGTTCTATTGGTATTGAAATTGACAACAATGGCAGCGAGCCGTTTACCGATCCACAGATCAGCAGCCTGCTGGCACTGTTAGCTCAATTAAAAAAGACGTACAATATTCCGCAGGCAAACTTTATCGGCCATCAGGATTTTGCACCCAAACGCAAACCCGATCCCGGTCCGCTATTCCCATGGAAAAAACTGGCGCAGCACGGCTTCGGTTATTGGAGCGATGATATTTTAGAATTGGCCCCCGAAGGATTTGATTACTCAATTGCGTTGCGACTAATTGGCTACGATACCTCCGACATCAAAGCAGCTATCGTAGCCTTTAAGCGGCATTTTGTTCAAACAGATATAACCCCGCAATTAACGCAGCTGGATTTAAATGTGCTGTATAATGTTTATCAAAAATATTGATCTTAGTATAGTATCCAATAAATTTTAATAAGAGTTCAATTGCAGGTTTATCTCGTCGCCTGACAAGCTTAAATGCTGGTAAGGAATAATAAATCCATCGTTAAACCACATTACCGGTGAACATAACATACCCGAGATGTCCTTTTTGGGTAACATCGCCAATTTCAACCAGTTGCCGGTGGTAAGATCTAACTGACCATAGTAACTAGTAAACTTTGCCATACTTAAACCAGTGGTGGTAACCACATACAGTGAGTTATTGCTGAAATGTGTCGCAACAACACCACGAATACTTGACCCGTACGAGCTTGGCATTAATTGTTGAAATTTCGCTTTAAGATCAGTATCGTATCCATTTATAATCAACGAGTTTTCGTCGAAATATGTCGTATAAGTTCCTCTGACATAGTTCTGATTCGATATTACCACAACAAGAGTGCCGTTCGATTCCGTTATATATTTTTCCAATAATCCTCTTGGCCCAATATCCGGTTTATCCTGTTTTTTATCAAAAGGCACATAGGCTTTTTCTATTTCTTTAATATGCGCCCGTGTTAAAGGCTCGTTTACAGAACTACCCGTGTGGTCACCAAAATTAAATTTGCTTACCGTTAATTCGTCATCTTTATCGTGATTGCGATGAACGATAGCTAAATAAATGACATTTCTGTCTTCCGCCGAAGCTACAACCACTCCACTTCTCTCTTTAAGTTCATCGTCATCATGCATGTCGATATCTAATGAGATTGGTTTATTACTTTCAAATTTCTGGGAATCGTATTTCGTAACTTTTACAATTTTATCATCCTTTACATGCGTAAGAAGAAACAGGTCGCCTTTATTGTTGCAGGTCATATTAACAACCTCTTCATCAGGAAATTTTAAGCTAGAAACGGTTGGGTTAAGTTTATCATCCAATTTTATTACTGTTAAATCCCGAATGATATTGAGTTTGGTTTGTTCGGCTATTGAAGGCCCTTGCATAGATTGCCTGATCACGAACGTAAAGTTTGAACCGTCTTCATTACAAAATACTCTCGGAAACTCAACTTTATCAGCCACCCTATCAAAAATAATTTTACTTGAAATGGTTTTACCTGTCTTTTCGTCAATCAAAAAAGCTGTATAGGGCCCCTGAATGCCCTTTCTTTCACCTATATATTTTGAAGCGGACACCGCTACTATATGACCCATAAATTTTCCAGCGCCTATCGAATACCCATCAAGAGTTGTTTGCCACAAAATCTGCATATGATTATCGACAGCTGTCAGTTGCGAACTTTCCTTGTCTACATTAGTTTCTATTACCCAAACATGGTCGTTCATTTTAAACATGGCGGATATTTCCCTCGCGCTTTTAATAAAATCTTTAAAAACCGATTGGTTATTTTGCGCAAAAACAAAAACGGGAAGCAGGAGCAACAGATATTGCAACAGAAATTTTTTCATGTGATTTGGCTTAATCATTTAAAAATAGGTCGTTGAAAGATATGTATTCCAAACCAATTTTAAATAATAAATGAAGAAAACATAAGCCCCGCAGTAGAATAATATCCGCGTTAGCTATTTTTTCACCCACCCATCCTTTAGTGTAACCGTGCGGTTAAACACCAGTTTATCGGGTGTTGAGTGTTTATCCAGTGTGAAATATCCTTTTCTGATAAATTGATAGCCCTTACCGGAGATGGCTGTAGCCAGACCGGGTTCGATATATACATTTGGCAGTACTTTCAGGCTATCGGGATTGATATATTCCTTAAAGTCGCCGTCTTCATTGGAAGGGTCTTCCACGCGGAAGAGACGGTCGTACAAACGAACCTCCGCAGTTTTGGCATGCGGTACGCTCACCCAATGAATAGTCCCTTTTACATTGATGCCGCTGGTATCATTTCCCGACCTTGACTCCGGGATATAGGTACAATGAACTTCTGTAACATTGCCATCGGTATCTTTTACAAAACTGTCGCACTTAACAATGTAGGCGCTTTTGAGGCGTACCATGAGGCCAACACCCAGCCGGAAAAACTTTTTAGAGGGTTCTTCCATAAAATCCTCGCGTTCTATCCACAATTCTCTGCTAAAGGGCAGTTCGCGGCCGCCGTCGCCGCCTTCCGCTTCTGGGTTATTTTCGCTGAAATGATTTTCTGTTTCACCCTCAGGGTAATTAGTGATTATCATTTTTATAGGATCTAATACGGCCATACGGCGCCATGCGGTTTTGTTAAGATTCTCGCGGATGCAAAATTCCAGCAAGCTCATATCAATCATATTCTCGCGTTTGGCAACGCCGATGCGTTCACAAAAATCACGAATAGACGCTGGGGTATAACCTCTTCTTTTCAAGCCACTGATCGTAGGCATGCGTGGATCGTCCCAATCCTCTACATAACCATCTTCAACCAACTGCAGCAGTTTGCGCTTGCTCATTACGGTATAGTTGAGGTTAAGCCGGGCAAACTCATATTGTTTTGACGGAAAGATTTCCAACTTTTCAATAAACCAGTCATACAGTGGGCGGTGTGGAATAAACTCTAATGTGCAAACAGAGTGGGTGATCTCTTCAATGGCATCAGATTGCCCGTGAGCAAAATCGTACATTGGGTAAATACACCA
>CAZZUU010000263.1:0-5950 GCA_964657275.1 uncultured Mucilaginibacter sp.
AATGTAGTTTGTTTGAGTAACCGAATTTGAGCAACCGCTTGCTGAATTTGTTGCCATTAACGTAACCGAAAATGGCGAATTTTTATAATTATAAACATGCGTGGGCTGATAGGTAAACGCATGCGGCGAGCCATCTCCAAAATCCCAGTCATATAGTAACGAAGCCGCAGGAGTGTTAAAATCCGGCGGAGTATTATTCGTAAACGTAACCGCGACATCCCTGCACCCCGTTGTAACGTCGGCAACAAATGACGGTGCCGGTATAGGATAAACATCAAAACGAATATCGGGTGTGGAAGTAATATTGGTGGCACAAGGACTTGATCCCGAAATATCTACAAAATAGGTGCCTGGCGTTGTAAAAGTATAAGGCAGCGGCGCGGCTCCCGCGGGGATTTGTGTTACCAGCACATGGTTTGCATCATAGATATTATATTGATAAGTGGTGCCGCCTACGGAATTATTTATAAAATCAACCGAAAGGGGTGCGCATCCATTGCTCACGCCGTTTGCGGCAAACATTTGAGCCACAACATTTGGCGGCGAAACAGTAATTGGGATTACATTAGACTGGTTGGTATTACCGCAAAAGTCGGTCGCAACCATATACAGTGAATAAATTTGTCCTTTGGGTGCTATTAATGGGTTAAAGGTTACCGCATTTTTATTGTTAACAGTAATAGGCGGCTGCACCAATGTGTTAGTAGCATCATATAAATAATAGGTATAGCTTTGATTGGTGCCAGGCGAAGTATTGTTAACTACAAGGTTAAATGGTGAGCAGCCGATAAGTTGTGTAGGTGATATAGCTGCGACAGGCGTTGCAGGGCTTACCGTTACAGTAGAAGTAAAGGGCAGGGCATTGCCGCAGGTTGATTGTATCGTTAGAGTTACAGTATAAACAGCATCTTTTCCGTTTGTGCCTGGCGCAAAAGTATGCGACGGGTTTGTAGTAGTAACAGTAGGTGACCCATCGCCAAAATCCCAGGTGTACGTGCTGTTTGCAGGTGTTGACGTATTTGTAAATTGAACAGCCACGTTGCCGCAACCCCTTGTAACATCCTGGGTAAAACTTGCCAAAGGTATTTTTGGCGCAATAGTTACTGTTAACACGAATGGCGTACTGCTACAGCCGGTGGTGCTGGTTGCAATAATGTCATAAGTTACCGTTGAATACCCCGTTGCATTATTGTTCACCAAAATATCGTTTATTGTGTTTCCGCTGCCGCTTGGTGCATAGCCTGTAGCGGTTGGCGAAGTGTTAGCAGGGTCTATAGTCCAGGTGAATGTACTGTTAGGCGAAGAAGCAGTTATGGGATAATTTAACTGTACGCCAGAACAAGTTGGTATAGATGCCGGGCTGGTAACGGCGTCTTGAGGCGAAATAGTAAGCGTTGTACTACTGGTAACAATATCACAAGGTGCCGGCAGGCCCGTATTAGCCTGTAGTGTTAGTGTTACAGTTCCGGCAGCTATCTCGGCTGCTGATGGCGCGTAAGCGGCAGTTAGCGCATTGGCGTTGGGCGTAAAAGTGCCGGTTCCTCCTATCCATTGCGAACTGGTGTATGGACCGGTAATAGTCCCTGTTAGCGTTAGAGTTTGGTTGGCACAAAACGGTTGATAAGTACCGGCGGTTACAACCGGAGCCTGGTTAAATGTGATATGTTGTGTGGCTGTTGCGGGCACCCCGCATACGTTACTGTTGGTTACGGTTATTGTATAAGTTGCTGCCCCGGTAAAATTTATCTGGGGGTATTGAGAAGACGCAGTAGTCCCGCCGGTAAAAGCGTATGGACCGCCGGTAATCGTCCATGTATAAGTACCCGGAATACCTGGGGCACTTCCGTTTAGTGTGGTTTGCGTAACGCTGCCTGCTGTTTGGTCAAACGTAAGCGTTTGGCCTATCCCGCACAAGGTAATATCTGGAGATAATTGCGCAACCGGTATAGCGTTTACAGTAACGGGTTGTGCCGGTGCTAAAATTGTACCGCAGCTTACGGTTGTAATGCCAAGCTGTATTTTATATACCCCTGCCATTGGAAAAACAAATTGCGGTTGCGCGCTATTGGCATTTGTACCACCGGCATAAGTGACGGGCGCAGGGCCGGTTACTGTCCAAACGGTTTGATTTGATGCGTTACAATTGGCATCGATTATCGAGGTATTTACAGGTGTAATAGTAAGGGGCAGGCAAACCTGAGTTGCGGGTAGCGTAAAAACAGGCTGCGGTGCATTTTGAATACAAATAGTTTGCGATATATCAGCAGGCGCACACAATGCTCCCGGATTTTGTAAGTGAAGTCCGATGGTATGAGTGCCTGTGGTGGTAAAAGTATAAACTAAATTTGTTGAGAGGTTGTAGTTTGATTGTACGACAACGCCATCAATTGACCAGGTATATAGGGCGTTAGAGTTTTTACAACCGGCAGACGGGCTTCCGGCTACCTGTCCGGGGTCTGAAGTATTGATAATAGTTGTTGGTGTATTTGCACATGCAGCCACGGGCGCATTGAAACTATTAACCGGGGCAGTTACTACCTGGGCGCTGCTGCTAACTGACCCTCCGACATTTCCACAATACAAACTGGTCGGCTGAAATACCACCGGAAATGCGTTCGACGGGTTGGCACCGCATGAAGACTGTGTGTAATTGTGTGTAATTTGTCCGCCCGACGCTATTATATCACAAAGTGTTAATTTGCTCGAATTTCCATCTCCCCAATTTATGTTATAAACTATGCCGGGAAAGTTGGTTTGTATACCGCTTGGCGAGCTGATGTCAATATTGTATGTCAATCCACCGCCGCCGGCTAAACATATAGAGTTGCTGCCTGTCAAACCAATATTGGTATTTATTCCATTATTTATCAATAGATATGATTTTGTACCAACAATACTACCGCTAACTGCTTTTACGCTGATGGTATATTGAGCTGCCGCTGCCGTGAAAGAAGTACCCGCTACTGTGGGAGTTATGGTACCCGCTGACGATTGGGTTTGTTCGTTAAAAAAAGCAGCACTGACGGTTGCGCCAGGAGTAGATTGATTTGTGAAGGTGTAAACGGTATTAGCCGAACCACTGCATGCGCCAAAAACTTCAGGATAATTAGAGTTAATAACCTGGGAGTTAATCGCCGCAACTACACCGGTACCGCCGCTGATCGTAAACGTACCTGAAATAGTACTTGTAACTGCAGGATTTGAAGAGATGACTTCTAATTTATAACCTGCACCAGAAGGGGTGCCGGCGGGTATAATGCCGTTAACAAACGTAGCATAAAAATTTCCAAAGGTTCCTATGAGTTTTGGCACCGCGAAGCTTCCGGCTGCGTTAGATAGGTATAGACTGTAAGTCGTAGTAGTATTCACACATGCCCCGGTAACGCTAATGGGTGCAGTTATTGAAGACCCCGGCGCATAAGGCCCCGGATCGACAGGGCCGATTGTAATTGTTTGAGCAAGCGAATGCCCTGAAGCAAAAACAATAAAAATTGCCAGTAAAACTAAAGCTTTGGTAAATGTTTTATTCATTAAGCAGATTGATTTATATCCACCACACTTTTAATCAATAATTTACAGGCCTTGGCTATAACGATTTGGCTATTAAATTGTTATGTCAATCGGGTCAATATCTCGTTTTTATTGCCAGGCAATCTGTTTAACTTATACGAAAAGCGCAGTTTAAAGTTACTTTTTAAGTGGGATAAAAGACGAATAGCGTTGATATAGGTTTGGTGAATGATTTAAACAATTAACCAAAAAACAGGTAAGCAACAAATATAGCAGTGATAATGCCCGCCAAATCGGCCATTAAGCCCGCTGGTATGGCGTAACGCGACTTTTTGATCCCAACCGAACCGAAATATAGCGCAACAATATAAAACGTGGTATCGGCCGAGCCATTAAATATGCATCCGAGGCGCCCCGCAAAACTATCGGGCTTAAAAGTGGTCATCACGTTGATCATCATCGCTTTTGATCCCGACCCGCTCAGCGGTTTCATATATGCAACAGGCATGGCGTCAATAAACCGGGTATCGAGTTTGAATTGTGTACAAACCCACTTAAGGCCGTCGTTCATGTAATCCAGGGCGCCGCAGGCCCTAAAAACGCTTATGGCTACCAGCATGGCAACGAGGTAAGGTATTATCTTGACTGAAGTTTCGAAGCCTCTTTTCGCGCCATCTATAAAAACCTCAAATACGTTGATTTTTTTATAGACTGCACCCGCAATGAATATTATAGGCACAGAAAATAACATCACATTGCTGGCAACTTTTGAAACCAGCCCTATCTGTTCCTTTGTTAAAAACTCAGTGAAGTACCAAACCAGTAAAGCAATTGCAGCGGTTACACCACCTAACCAGCCGATAATAACACGATCAAACAAATTTATCTTTTGTTTTATGGCCACTATCAACATCCCGGTAACGGTAGCAACATAAGTGGCTATAATTATTGGAATAAAAACATCTGTGGGGTCTTTAGCGTGTAAGATGGCACGTTGGGCAATAATAGTGACCGGTAATATTTGCAAGCCGGAAGTAAGCATCACCAGGTACATGATCTGGGCGTTAGATGCGGTTTCCTTATCGGGATTGAGTTCCTGCAAACTATCTATAGCTCGCAAGCCGAGTGGCGTAGCGGCGTTATCCAGCCCCAATAAATTTGCGGAAAAACTCATCAATATCTGTCCGACAGCAGGATGATCTTTAGGTACTTCAGGGAATAACCGGTTAAAAAAAGGGTCGACGATGCGCGAAAGGAAGTTAATGGCGCCTGCTTTTTCACCTATATTTAATATTCCCAGCCATAAAGCCATCGTGCCAACAAGGGGCAGCGCTATGTCCATTACTGATGATTTGGACGAATCAAACATGCCGTTAACCAGATGCATAAAAATTTCTGTATCGCCAAAAAAAATAAGCCGGATAAGGGCCACCACAAAGGCAATTAAAAAAAAAGCTATCCAGATATAGTTAAGCGCCATAGGTTGGGGTTCAGGCTTTGAAGATAAACTTTTTTGATAATTAATAGGGAATAACCATCTTTAAATATGATTTATAGTTGCAAAATATGAAAGAAGTTATAGCCGAATTAACCGCCGCAATTGATGATTTGTTGAAAACAGATATTCAATCATTTAACTGGAACTTTAAAGTCGCTCCGGATAAATGGTCAAAAAAGGAAATCATTGGGCATTTAATTGACAGCGCGCAAATTAACCTGCAACGATTTGTTCGCTGTACGTATGAGGAAAACTTTAAATTGACTTACGAACAGGTGGAATGGGTAGGTGCACAGCGTTACCAGGAGGCAGATGTCAACGACTTGTTAGTATTGTGGCGATCACTAAATATGCAGATCATCAGGGTATTAGTTGATTATCCTTTCGATAGGCTGCAGGCTAAATGTGATAACAGTAAAACAACGGTAAACCTGCATTCGGTAGAATTCCTTGCGCAGGATTATGTGGATCATTTAAAGCATCATTTAAGCCAAGTTTCTTCCTTTGATTAGCATTCATTTTAGATGCCGGATAATTTAAATAATAAGTCAGCCGGGTACTCCGGCACGCCGCTCGCAAAAAAGCTGGGGATAAAGGCCGGTTTTCACGTTAAGCTGGTTAATCCACCTGATCATTATTTTAATTTATTTGAGGATATGCCCGCGGACGTAGTTTTTAAAGATGGCGATAGCAATAAAATAGATCTTATTCATTTTTTCACAAAGGAAGGAGGCGGGTACGTAAGCGTATTGCCTCAATTAAAAGAACAAATCAAACAAAACGGAATCATTTGGGTGTCGTGGCCAAAAAAGTCGTCGAAGGTGGTTACGGATATCACAGAAGATACCATTAGAAATTATGCCCTTAAAATTGGCCTGGTGGATATTAAAGTTTGTGCCGTTGATGAGGTGTGGTCTGCATTGAAATTTGTAATCCCGGTTA
>CAZZUU010000264.1:0-5944 GCA_964657275.1 uncultured Mucilaginibacter sp.
AAAAATGCGAGGGAGCTGCCAATCGGCAAATATAAAATACTGTTGTTGCTTATTTTCCAGGCCTGGGTTACGGCGCGATAAGTGAGGGGCGGCGGTGTTTGTTTAAATCTTTTGTAGGCCATGTGCCCCAGCATGATAAATTCAAGGCGGCCTATCCAACCGGGATAGTTATCGGCAGAAGTAATGATCTTTACCCAGCTATCTGTCCAATCGGTAATTTCAAATGTTTCCCCAAATAAAACTTGCGAAACCTGCTCGCTTTTATGACTGGCTTCAGCACGCAAAGGGATAATAGCAAGGTTACAAATACCGTATTCCATATGAGTGGGCTGTCTACGAATCTGGGTTTTTAAAGTTTCAAGATACAAAAAAGGGAAGCATTGCAGTGCTTCCCCATTTATTTGTTGTCAAATATTTTTATTCGTTCAAATGCAGCCATTCCTTTTTGGAGAGTAGCTCTTCTTTACTTTCGCGTATATCTTCATCATCCACACAACAATCTACCGGACAAACCGCAGCACACTGAGGTTCGTCATGAAAACCAACACACTCGGTACATTTATCCGGAACGATATAATAGATATCATCAGATAAAGCAGCCTGTGTTTCTTCTGCGTTCAATGTATTGCCGTCGCCAAAATCGATAACACCTTTTAGCCCTGTGCCATCAGAAAATCGCCATCCGGCACCCGCATCATAAATAGCATTATTGGGGCACTCGGGTTCGCAAGCTCCACAGTTTATGCATTCATCGGTGATTTTAATCGCCATATTACTTAATATCTTATATTCTCAATTACCTTTGCCCCCGATAGACAAAGCTCACAAAGATAACAAAAAAAGACTTTAAGGGTTTAACTCCTTACCATATATATGTCAAAATTTACTAATACACAGCTAATAAGCGCATTTTCTGAACTCGGAACACAGTTAAGCCAGCCAAACGGCCCATTAACCGACCTGATTAATGATGAGCGCCAATACAATGCATGGTTTACCCCCGAAAGCGTTTTACAGGCAGTAACGGCTGTCGGCAATATGTTAAACCGGAATAATTTAACTACTTGGTTCAACAATTATGATCTCCAAAATAAATCTTCAAAAAGGGTAGGATTAATATTGGCGGGTAACTTACCAATGGTGGGATTTCACGATGTTTTGTGTGTTTTAATTACCGGTAACTACGCGCTGATCAAAGCGTCGTCACAGGATGCGCGGCTCATTAAATATGTTCTGCAAATGTTAACTGATATTGAAAACGGCTTTAAAGACCAATATAGTTTTGTGGAGCGACTGGAAAACTTCGACGCTGTTATCGCCACCGGCAGTAACAATACTTCACGATATTTTGAGTATTATTTTGGCAAAGTGCCGCATATCATCAGGAAAAACCGGAGTAGTTTGGCATTGTTAACCGGCGATGAAAGTGCGGAACAGCTTTACCGGCTTGGGCATGATATCTTTGATTATTATGGGCTGGGGTGCCGTAACGTATCAAAACTAATGGTGCCAAAAGGTTATATTTTCAATTTCTTTTTTGAATCGATAGAGCCTTATCAGCCAATTATCAATCATCATAAATACAATAATAACTACGATTACAATAAATCCATTTACCTGGTAAATAGCGATAAACACTTCGATAACGGATTCTTATTGCTGAAGGAAGATGAAAATTTAATATCGCCGCTCGCTGTTTTATTTTATGAATATTACGATGACTTGCAATCAGCACAAAATAAGCTGAATGAGGATAGCGATAAAATACAGTGTATAGTTAGTGCGGCCCCGCTACAGGTAAAAAACCAGGTAGTTGATTTTGGCGAGAGCCAGCAACCCGCCTTATGGGATTACGCTGATGGTGTTGATACAATGAAGTTTCTGACTGAAATTTAACCTGGTAACTTTATATATTAACGATCATTCCCACGCTTTTGCCGTTAAATGTAATTGGGTTCTTAACCAGGAAATTTCTTAGTTTGTTGCCATGAGATCGTTGTGCGCTATACATCGTTCCATCAAATAGTAACAAAAATACGCCCTGGATTATTATAGACGAGCCATATCCGCGCAATTTTGCCGAGTTCCTGGTATTGCCCCGGTTATTTAAGAATATTCCTGCGCTGATATAAACAACATCCAGGCCGCCGTTAATGAGAAATGTTTTCTCAATTTTTTGTTGTGCTACTAAACTTTCGGTAGGCGTAAGTACTTTATTCTTGTTTTTTTGAGTACTTGTAAAACCAAGGATAGCAGCTCCAAGATTAGCCGCACCCCAAATGGTATTCATTTGGTAAAAATATTTATTAGAGCCGCCTTTTGAATCGGCCCAGCCAACAGCGCCAGCGCCAATATTAACTATCGCCCAGCTGCCCAGTACTTCCATACCGGTTTTGGTGATGCTGTTCCTTGTGTAGTTATAGGTTTTTAAGGAGTCTTGTGCAAATGCAGTAAAACTAATGGCAATCAAAAAAAGGGTAAAAAACTTTTTCATAAATAGCTTACCAAAATTTACGCAATAATGTTTTGGCCGGATTGTTATTATTCGCCCCACGCAGTAATTACCAGGCTTCGCTGCCCGCCGTAGTTGCGGTGCTCACATAAGTAGATCCCCTGCCATGTACCCAACGCTAATCTGCCGTTGCGTATCGGGACAGTTACCGAACTGCCCAGCATGGCAGCTTTTAAATGCGCGGGCATATCGTCAGAACCTTCATCATCATGCAAATAATCAGGGTCGTTTTCGGGAACGGCTTTATTAAAATAGGTTTCGAAGTCTTTCCTGACTGTTGGATCAGCATTTTCATTAATGGTAAGCGACGCCGACGTATGCTGGATAAATACCTGGCAAATCCCTGTTTTTATCTCGCTGATCTGCGGCAACGCCTGTAAAACTTCCGCCGTGATAATGTGGAAACCTCTTCTTCGTTCTTTTAGATGCAGTGCTTGCTGATATATTTTCATATACGAAAACTCACAATTATTTTGCCACCTATTTTTAAGGATATAATCTATTTCAGCACATGCTGCGCCGCCAGTATCAGGAACAAATAATCCGTCGTACCACCGCCCAAAACATACTCGCCCTGTTGCCATAAATAAGGCCATTTCAACAACTCCGGAAAATCCGGGCGAATCAATGCCGTTCCTGAACTTATCCCACCGGGGATGTACGACCAATCGGCACGGTTAAATCCGTACCCGGGGATCATCGAATTTGAACCCACGCCCGAAACAAATGAAGAGGTATTTGAGCCCGGATGGCAACCCAAAATAAAATTGATCGCATTTAACATATAATCCGTCGGGAATATTTTCGGGAATGCCTGGTGCAAAAAATATTCTTTATAACCAAAATTCTGTATGTCCCAGCCTGCACCCCAAATAGCCGGGCGATAGGGTACGCCATAAGGCGTTTTATCGCCTTCGCTTTTGATTTGAAGGAAAAGCTTTTGCGCCGCTTCAGTCATCATTGCGGTATACTTTGCATCATTAACCAACGCTACCGAACGGGCAACAAGCCATCCCCTATAGCCCATACTCTTGGAGATCATATCCTCATGATCAATAAGGAAATCAGCATACATTTTATCCTTTGTGGTTTGAAGCAACTCAATAGCCAAGGCTAATTTTTGCATCGGGTTTACTTTATCATTCCTTTTCCAAACCTCAAGCGCAATATGCAGGCATTCCCGCGCAAGCGTATCGTTAAACCCTTTCATTACTCTTGCAGCGGCAGCTAATGAAGCCGCTGTTTCCAACTCGCGCGATGGGTTTACTTCGGTAAATACCCAACGGTCATCAGGTGCGCCGGGCGTGCCAACGGCAGGTACCGGGCTGCCGTCTGTCGGCGCTTTATAGAATTTGTTATCTGTAATATTTGTCGGATCGCCAAGCGTAGTGTACTGGCGTTTTGTCGGTTCGATGATACCGCGATAAAACCTGTCCATCGCCTGGTAACCACCAACAATACTCAGCAAGCCGTGTTCAATTTGTTGCAGCATATCGGGCTTGCCGTCAGGCTGCTGTATTTCTACGATATGGGTATTTTGGTCGATAGATGTGTTGTCATATTGCACGTTAAACTCTTCGTAAGCCAGTGTCAAGCCCAGCACTGTTTCAGCCTGCGACTCTACGCGGATATCAAAATCCCCGGCATCATGCCATGCACCGCGATTTAAAAAGGGTACGGTTTCGCCTGATTTATATTTATTTAAAGTTTCATGCCCTTGTATGTAACCATCAAAATGGTTTGAGTCGGTAGGTGCCATCCGCGCATCGTCCATGTGGCACAAGCCATGCCATACCTTATATTTATCATTCACACGCATGTGGCACATTTGAACCGGTAAAAAATATTCGAGCGTCGGCTGCCAAACATTGCGGTCATATACCGTACTGCTAATCTGGAAAGGGTTAGTTTCCACATTGCCGTAACGCACGATGTACATTCCGGGGGTGGTTATTTTCGAAAAATCAAACTGCAGGTAATGGTAACGGAGGAAATTACCCCAAACCTTTGCGTTGGTTTTTAAAACGGTTGTTAGACCGCCATTTTCGCCGATGCGTAAAAGTTCGGTGGGTATAACACGTGTATCGTGTTTATCCAATTCGATCACTGCAACTTTTGACTGATTAGGATGATAGCCGATCTGTGAAACCTGCACAACCGGCTCCGATTTCCAGCCTTCGATGGCATGCGGCGTCACCAACCAGACAATTGCGTTTTTGGTAGCTCCCTTTGCAATCAGCGATCTTACCACAAACCAGCCATTATTGTATTTGCCACGACCATCCATTAGCTGTAAATCACCGGGGCCTTCGTTTGCAATCGTCATGCGCTGACTTTCTGATTCGGGCACAACGGTTAAATTTTTGCCCGTCGCCATTGGTGTTACCTGTACTTCGCCGTCGTCATCCTTTATATTTGGGCCGTTCGGCTGGCGTGGAAATATGCCAAACTGCTGATCCATATAATAGGATTTGCCGAATAATATGCCCGGGTATAGCTCCATATTAAACCCAACTTTACCAATCCAGCCATCGGGCAATGCTTTATCCAGATCAACAATTATCCTGAAACCTTTTCCGGCCGGTTCAACTCTTGTGGTATAGCCAAACCGCAGGTCGGGATAAATTACCGGGTTAAACCCTTTACGGTTGATAGACGAATCGGGAAAGTGCATGTGTACGCTAATTTGTTGCTTTGCGCGATCAACCATGCGTTTGCCTACTTTGGGTATAGGCTGCCACTGACCGGGAGTAGGCTCCAGCCTGATATCGCCATTGGTGGCAACGCGTTCGCCATTTTGAATAATACCTACCCCACCCTGGTGTCCTTCGGGATAAAAATCATGTGCCAGCATTACATTTACGCCCTGGTATTCCAAATATTCAAGGTCATTCAGCACCATTGCATTTGGCGTTGCTTTTGCTGCAGTTTTTTGTTTAGTTTTTGCTTTTGTTTTTACCTGGGCTTTAACAAAAATTCCCTGGCTCAATACAGCAGTGAATAAACAAGCTGCAAATAGGTATCGATAATTACGCATGATTTTTAGGAGGTTAATATTGCGGTTAAAGGTAATACAAAATCAAATATTGGTATAGCCGTACTTTTCCTTTTAAGCCGACGATAAGCCCTTAAAATTTGAGGGTGTGAAAAACAAGGCAACTATCTGTATAACAGTTAAAAAAATAGACAATACCGGAATTTAAATTTAATGAAATAAAATTAATCAAAACCACATATCAACTATTTGGTTAAATAATTAGTTAACCTATTATTAATTAAAAGATTTATTTATGAAAAAGCTAAGTTTAATAGCGGCAGCAGTCGCCATATCGGGAGTGTTTACTTTTGCTGTGGCAAGTAGTACTGTCTATACCGGAAATAGCGTAACAAAAGTGCACAGTAACACAATTGATACCGTACCGAAACCAAATC
>CAZZUU010000265.1:0-5927 GCA_964657275.1 uncultured Mucilaginibacter sp.
AGGTATTTATGCTTTGCCCTGAACGGCGCATTCAGGCCTTTCATGATTTTCTTTCAATAAACGCTTCTTTACAGGATGTGCTTAAATTGGCGACAACTCAAAAGGAAAAGGCCGCTATTTATGCTATCGAAGGTTTGCACACCCCGCCAATTGGACTTACTGCCTTAAAACAGGTTTATCAGACCTACCCGAGATCGGATTTTGTAAGCGTTTTGCTGGTAAGGGAGATCAATAAAATAGAGGAAACCTATCTGACGCCGAAAATGAGTGGCCGGAATTATTTTGAAAGTATAGGGTACTATGACCACACCCGGTTCGATAGCCTGAGAAATCAATATGCTGCCTACATACCTCAACTCCAAAAGTTTTGTATTCAACTGGCAAATGAACGTAAGTACACCGAACCTGAACTTGGTTACCTGGCAGCGGCGTACTTAGCGTGGATACAAGGCAATACAAATGCCGGGTTCACTTACCTTGCTTCTATAACAAACAAAAACCTGCGCGGTAAACTCTATGAAGAAAAACAACTAATCAATTTGTTGTTGCTCTCGAAAAATATTAAGCAGCTGGACAAAACTACCGAAACCAGGTTGCTGCCTTCATTAATATGGCTGGATAAAATGGTGAAAAAAGAGTTGTTTTTGAAGTATGGGGTCGCTAGTTGGAACGCTTACGATCTTAAATTTTATTCAGCTTCCGCGCGCGATTTTTACGCAAAAGTACTTGCTCCTATCTATTTTAAGCAGAAGGATACTGTAATGGCAGCATTATGCATCCTGAAAAGCCAAAGAACTATTCCGCTGGTCGCACGATACGGCTATGATCCCAACCTCGCATTTGATCTGCCGGACTTTTGGCAAAATAAATTGCATTCCTTCCAGCTTGAAAAAATCCTGAAATGGAATAGTTCGGGACAAAAAACAACCTACCTGAGTTTATTAATGAAAAATATCAATCAGCCAACAACTGTAATAATTTCCGGATATAGATTTGTAAAGGCAGGCAGTTATGAATACACGGAAACCAGGCATTCGCGGCAAACAGTAATTCCTGCCTTGTATGATCTTTTGGGAACTACCTATTTAAGAGAGCATAAATTTACAGCAGCTATTAGGGCATTCCGGCATTTAAATGCTAAGGAGCTTGAAAACTCAACATCGCTTCAATTCGACTATCAGCCTTTCAAAGTATACAATAGCTACCCAGCCCCGTTTATGGATAAATTGAAGGACTATACAAAAGGTTACTCAAACAAAAAGGGTAAAGGATATAGCAAATTGGCCTTTGCTAAGGCAATGGCAGCGTTACAACATAAAATAAAAACCAACCCAAAACAAGCGGCCATATGTTATTACGAAATGGCATTGGGCCTATATAACACTTCATATTATGGCAATGCCTGGAGTTACACCGTTTACCAACAGGCCGATAGTGATGCGTACCGCAAAAAAGGTCCGTACTATGATCGTGATTATTTAAAACATTATACCGCCGAGGCTTACTTTCTAAAAGCCCGTTCGCTAAGTAACAATAGTGAGTTAAAAGCAAGGTGCACATTTATGGCTGCAAAATGCGCCCAGTCGCAAATAGCTGTGCCCGACGATTACGAATCATATCTCGCAGGCCGGCAATTCGACCTTAACGAATCGACCCCTAAAACACGGGCTTATGATAAAGCAGTGCGAAATAATCCATATTTCTATGATTTGAAAAAGCGATACCAAAAAACCAAGTTTTATAAAATTGCTATTGATGAATGCAGCTATTTCAGGGATTTTTTAGGACCCCGAAAGTAGCGAAATGAAGACAAAATAATTGCTTTTACCTAACCTCTGATCTCTAACCTCCAATAACTAGGAACGTGTATCATTCCCATTGTAAATACTCAGGTAACTTTCATATCGCGAAAGCTCAATTTCTCCGTTTTCCAGCGCTTCGAGTACGGCGCAACCGGGCTCATTAATATGGCGGCAATTATTAAAGCGACAATCATGCATACGTTCGCGCATTTCGGGAAAGAAGTGACTTAGTTCCTGTTTTTCAATATCAATAACGCCTAATTCGCGGATGCCGGGGGTGTCAATAATAAAACCGCCCTGCGGTAGCTCGAACATTTCGGCAAAAGTAGTGGTGTGCATCCCTTTGTCGCTCCAGTCGGATACCTGGTGTGTACGGAGGTCGAGGTCAGGCAATAGCGCATTGATCAGGCTCGATTTACCGACGCCCGAATGCCCGGAAAATAGGGTAACTTTATCTTTAAGCAGGGCTGTTACCTGGTTAATGTTGGTGCCCTGCAGCGCTGAAACCTCGTAACAGGGATAGCCTATTTTTTCGTAAACTGCTTTATAATCGGCGAGCACTGCTAATCCTTCATCACTAAACAGATCAAGCTTATTAAAGATCAGCATCGCGGGGATGCTGTATGCTTCGGCAGTAACCAAAAAACGATCGATAAACCCCAGTGAGGTGCGCGGCGATGCTAAGGTGACTACTAATAATGCCTGGTCGAGGTTGGCTGCAATGATCTGTCCTTGTTTTGAGAGGTTGATGGACTTGCGGATAATATAATTTTTTCGCTGATGCAAATTGGTGATCACCCCGGTTTGCAGGTCGGGTTCCATATCAAAATCAACTATATCGCCAACTGCCAGCGGGTTGGTTGTAGTAATGCCTTTGGTGCGAAATTTGCCTTTAATGCGGCAGTCTATTCTTTTGCCGTTTGGGGTTTGCACCTGGTACCAGCTTCCGGTTGATTTGGTTATAAGTCCCTGCATTACAGCAAAAGTAATAAAATAGCTGCGATGGGGTAGGAAAACAAAATTTGTTGTTTTTTACCTGGATAGTTCCATTATAAAACAAATGCTTATTTTGCATCTGATTATTAAAGTGAGATCGGGTGCTATAAGGGCACTATAAAAATAAAACCTTATTCAAATATGAACGCCTCAAAAAATCTTCTTTTTATTGTAATTGTTATGTTTTTGCTGGTATCCTGCGGAAAGAAAGGAAGCCCCGGCCCGACGAATACAAAAACAGATGTTTATGTTATTGGTACCGAGCTGCGTGGCAATTACAATAACCCGGTAGCAGTATATTGGAAAAATGGGGTAAAAGTAGTATTGGGCGATACGCTTATCCAGGGTATTAAGTCGGCAGCGAATGCAATTACTGTAAGCGACACAGACGTATATATTGCCGGCTCAGTCAACTACCATGCTGTTTATTGGAAAAATGGTAAACGGATTGTACTGCAAGGGGGAGTGGCATCTGATGCAACGGCAATTACCATAGTGGGTACCGATGTTTATGTGGCAGGGATGAATGAATTTAATGCAGGCGGTATGGAACCAGTTTATTGGAAAAATGGCGTCCCCATATTACTCGACGATGGCGGCGGGCCGGCATATACTTCAGCCACGGCTATAGCAGTGGCCGGAAATAACGTATATGTTGCCGGTTATTCGGAGACATACAAAGTAGACAAATCCAATCTTAATGCTTACCCTAATGCGGTTTTTTGGAATAATGGTGTTCTTAGCGTACTTGGGCCTTCTGTTAGCACCTCCTCGTCTTTTGCGCCACCAGGTTCAAGTAACGAGGGATGGGTAAATATAGCCGTTAGCGGCACCGATGTGTATGTTACCGGAGCATTTACGTCTACCGGTACTGCTTATTGGAAAAATGGTACAGTAGTCGCCTTAGAAAATAATACGACACCTTTCTATTCGCTATTAAACAATGTCGCGATAATTGGTAGTGATGTTTATGCTGTGGGGCTTGGTAATTTTCATCCTGCCTACTGGAAAAATGGTGTCGAAACCATTCTTACTGGTGATTTGTCCGATCCGGCAAATGGGATAACAGTAAGCGGCAGTGATATTTACGTATCAGGCAACACAGCCAGCGGCCCGGTTTACTGGAAAAATGGGACGCTTGTACAGCTTGGGAAATATCCATTATTGGCCGACGGTATAGCGGTGGTTTCGCATTAATTATATTCTATTTTTTCATTTGAAAATTGATATTTGCTGAAGAAAAATGCTTATTTTGAGCTAAATTAACGGAGTGAGATGGACTTAATGGTGAATCCGTATTTAAAAACAAAACCTTATACAAATATGAATCCCTTAAAAAATTTGCTTTTTGTTGTAATTGTTATGTTTTTGCTGGTATCCTGCGGAAAAAATGGTAATCCCGGCCCTGCTAAAAATACAAAAACCTCGGTTTATGTCGCAGGTAATGTTACCATCCATGGCATCAGTGTTGCGGTATATTGGAAAGATGGTGTAAAAGTTGCACTTGTTGATACAACAGCATCAATAAGCTCATATTTATCATCAGCAAATGCAATTGCAGTAAACGGCACCGATGTTTATATAGCCGGTGCAGTTAACTTTGCTGCAACTTATTGGAAAAACGGCCAGGCGGTGACATTACCCGGCGGATTGGGGTCTTATGCAAACGCAATTGCAATAAGCGGAACAGATGTATATGTTGCAGGCTATACGTTGAATGGGCCTGTATATTGGAAAAATGGAGTTGCGGTAACGCTTAGTACCGGAACAGGTGGTTTTTTTGCCGACGCCATAGCTGTATCAGGTAATAACGTATATGTTGCAGGCCATGCCATTTCCTTAAATGGCAGCAGCCAGGTGGTATCCTGGAATAATGGTGTATTTAATGCAATCGGTGTTTCTAACAGTGCAGCACCAAGCTATTACGCCAATATAAATTATGAGGGTTGGGTAAGTATCGCAGTTAGCGGCAGCAATGTTTACATTGGCGGCTCGGCCGGCCCCGGTTTTACTGCCACCTATTGGAAGAACGGTACTGCTGTTACCCTGGGAACTGCTGCAAATCCCGGTTCAGGGCTGAATAATATTTTAATAAATGGTTCCGATGTTTACACCGTTGGCTTCGCCGGTCAATCGGCTGTGTACTGGAAAAACGGCTCATTAAATACTTTATCCGGCGGGACACATACACCTTATACTGCGTCGGGTATTGCGATAAGTGGCAGCGATATATATATATCGGGTTTTGCAGGATATCCCGGCAGCCAGGCTATTTATTGGAAAAATAACACGCTTACTACCTTAGAAAAAGGCCCGTCGTTTACAACCGGAATAGCAATTGTTTCGTATTAGGTATTGCAGTGCCTCATAATGCTATTTATTTTTATTTGCGCTTGTCAAAGTCAAAAAATAAGTATTTATTTGTGCCGCAATAAACATGATCACTAACCACACCACAACAATAGTTACTACCACCGGCGAAAAAGACGGAGGACGGTAATCGTATGGTGTAAAAAGATAAAACCAAATGAGCGCCTTCCTCCGCAAAGAGGAGGGCGTTTTGTTTACCAGCTAATATGAAGATTTTAAAATTTGGCGGTACTTCCGTAGGATCAGTCGCAAGCATCCAAACTATATTGAATATTTTAAAAAGCGAGAGCGGTAGCGAAAAGCCGGTAGTAGTACTCTCTGCCATGAGCGGCGTAACCAACCTGCTGGTGGCTATGGCCGAAGAGGCCGCCAAAGGCCACGAGTTTACCGCGCAACTGGCCGAGCTGGAACGCCGCCATTTTGAAGTAGTAAAAAGCTTGCTTGATATTCAGCACCAAAATCCGGCTTATACCCGCCTTAAAATAAACTTCAATCAACTGGAGGACCTGCTTCAAGGTGTTTTAACCCTGCGCGAACTCACCCCAAAAACCCGCGACCTGGTACTGAGCTATGGCGAGCGCTGCTCCACCTTAATGATCAGCAAAATTGCAGCGCAGCATTTCCCTGGGGCCATGTTTGTTGATGCCTCGGAATTGATAAAAACCGACAGCGCCTTTGGGCAGGCCAAGGTGAACATGGAGCTGACCGAGCAATTGATCCGCGGTTTTCATTCAGAGAATAAAGATAAAATGCTGTTTG
>CAZZUU010000266.1:0-5923 GCA_964657275.1 uncultured Mucilaginibacter sp.
GTTGGCCTCAGCTAATGCACCAAGTAATACGCCATCGGTATTTATCTTCATGGCGCAACCGGTTTGATCAACGGAGAATTGTTTGAAACGGAATACGCCTTTCATAGCTGCTACTTCTCCACAAACTCAATAGGCAACCCATCCGGGTCAGCAAAAAAAGTAAAGCGTTTACCGGTAAATTCATCCACCCTAACCGGCTCCACAATCACGTTATATTTATTGATATGGTATATGGCATCGTCTAAATCATCCACCTCGAAAGCCAAATGACGCAAACCCGTAGCCTCGGGCCGGGATGGCCTTGCAGGCGGATCAGGAAAGGAAAAGAGTTCTATCTGGTATTGTTTGTTTACTTCCAGGTCGAGTTTATAAGAATTTCTTTCTTCGCGAAAAACTTCGCGTTTTATTTTTAAACCGAGAATACTACTATAAAATTGCTTAGACTTCTGATAGTCTGAACATATAATAGCGACATGATGTATCCGGTTTAATTTAAGCATTATGGCCCTAAAATTTCATGAAGCACATTATCATGCACCATTTTAATATCCGTAATATGACCAAATAACTGTTCGTCCACATTTAAGAAGCCGTTTGTAACTGATCCTAATAAGCTAAATTCCACCTCACTGGTTGCCATCATTTCAATAAATCTTTCATGATCGGCCGGGCTTATACTAACCGCTACCCTACCCTGCGCTTCGCCAAACAAAAATGCATCTTTACGGATTGCGGCATCGGTTTCAATTTCAAAACCCAACCCGTTTGGCAATGCCGACTCAATTAATGTGATATATAAACCACCATCAGATACATCATGTACAGATTGTACTAATCTGTGTTTGATCAATTGCTTCACTACCTGGTGCATGGCGTATTCTTTGTCTATATCAAAGTAAGGAGCGGGCGCGGCCAATATTTTATGGTATGATGCCAGGTATTGTGAAGAAGCGATATCGTTAACCGATTCGCCTATTAAATAAATCAAATCACCAGGCTGCTTAAAATCGGATGTCATCAGATCATTCAGATCATCCATAACGCCCAGCATACCAATGGTAGGTGTGGGGAAAACGGGCCCATCATCTGTCGATTGGTTATAAAAGCTAACATTTCCGCCGGTAACAGGTGTTTCAAATTTGCGGCAAGCTTCACCCATGCCCTTAATGGCACCTACGAATTGCCAGTACACTTCGGGTTTGTAAGGATTGCCAAAATTTAAGCAATTGGTAATAGCTACCGGTTCGCCGCCTGCGCAAGTAATATTACGCGCTGCCTCGGCAACTGCTATAGCCGTACCTTTTTGCGGATCGGCATATACATATCTGGATTGGCAATCCACCGTTATCACGATCGCTTTATCAGTACCTTTAACGGCAACCACCGCAGCATCGCTGGGGCGATTAGTAGTCATGGTCGATGTGCCAATCATTGAGTCGTATTGGTCTGTCACCCAACGTTTTGAGGCGATATTAGGATGACCGATTAGGTGTTCAGCAACTGCAACTAGGTCCTGCGGTTCGGCAACATCTTCAATCTTAAATTTTTGATTTTGAGCAAAATAGGCAGGCTCGCGGTATTCGCGTTCATAAACAGGTGCACCGCCCCCAAGAACCAGGTCGTCCGCAGGTACATCAGCAACTTTTTCACCGTTCATAAAATATTCAAGGCGTTGTGTATCTGTTACCTCTCCTATTATAGCGCAGTTCAAATCCCATTTATCAAATACAGCTTCAACATCTTTTTCGCGGCCTTTTTCCACAACAATCAGCATGCGTTCCTGAGATTCAGACAGCAGGATTTCGTAAGGCTTCATGTTTTCCTGGCGCATCGGTACTTTATCCAGGTAAATTTTCATACCGTGTTCGCCTTTTGCCGACATTTCGGAATTTGAGCAAATAATACCTGCCGCGCCCATATCCTGCATCCCGATAACGGCCCCTGTTTTTATAACTTCCAGCGTTGCTTCAAGCAATAGTTTTTCCTGGAATGGATCGCCCACCTGTACGGCCGGAAGATCATTAATTGAATCTTCAGTTATGTCTTTTGATGCGAAAGCCGCACCATGGATACCATCCTTACCAGTTGCAGAACCTACAATATAAACGGGATTACCCACGCCATAAGATGTTGCTGACACCGTTTCGCCTGCTTTCACTATCCCTGCAGAAAATGCATTTACCAGCGGATTAACATTATAACATTCATCAAAAAACAATTCACCTCCCACAGTTGGAATACCAAACGCGTTGCCGTAATGACTGATGCCTTTAACCACACCCTTAACCAGCCATTTGGTACGATCAAGGCTCAAATCGCCAAAACGCAATGAGTTTAGCTGTGCTATTGGCCTCGCACCCATGGTAAATATATCGCGGTTTATGCCGCCAACGCCGGTAGCAGCACCTTGATAGGGTTCGAGTGCAGATGGGTGATTATGTGATTCGATCTTAAACGCGCAGCCAATGCCGCCGCCCAGATCAACGAGCCCGGCATTTTCTTCACCTGCCTTGGCCAGCATTCGCGGACTGTCTTTTGGTAAAGTTTTAAGCCATGTTATAGAGTTTTTATACGAGCAGTGTTCGCTCCACATTACCGCGAAAATAGATAGCTCGGTAAAATTGGGTACTCGCCCTAATATTTCTTTTATACGTTCAAATTCTTCGGGTAATAAGCCTAGATCTCTGGCGGTTTCAACGGTGGTTAATTCCTGGTGCTCCAATGTGTTGTTGTTTTTTGAAAGGATGCACAAAATTAGGAAAAAAGCTGGAAAGGGAGGTAAAAGGTGAGAGGTAAAAGGCAAAAGGTTTTATTTTAAAGACTTACGAAATTTTTAAAATTTCGTAAGTCTTTATAGAACCGAAAATTCAACTAAATTAATCTCCTGATGTAGACTGGAAGTTGATTGGTATTTGATACTTAACACGAACGGGCTGACCATTTTGCATACCGGGTTTCCATGCTTTTGCCATTTTCAACACACGCATGGCTTCTTCATCAAACCCATGTCCGGCTGCGCGATCGATGCTTATATTTGACAAATGTCCGTCCTTCTCAATAATAAAGCTCAGGTAAACCCGTCCACTTGCATTTTCATTTTGTGCATCATAAGGATAATGCAGATTTTTACTTAAAAATTTTGCCCATGCTGCAGAGCCGCCCATTGGTTCGGGCATAACGTCTAATCCCGTTAGCGGATGTAATGAATCATCTGGCCCGGGGGTGCCAGTGCCGGATGGTGTTTCTGTAGGCAGAACATTGGGGCCGGTTGTTAACCCTTTCGTAGTTTCAGTACCAATAGCTCCTTTAATTTCTACTATTACAGGGGGCTTCTCTGTAATCGGATCCGGTTTGACCACCAATGTTACAAATCTCGTCGTTGCTACGGTAGTAGCAGGCGGGTGTACTATTATATGTCTAATTGGCTGCGGCGGTTCAATTCTTTTTATCGGAGCAACAGGTGGCGGCATCACAACGACAGGTTTATTATCTACGGTAATGATGCGATAAACGGGTTTATCCGTCCTTAATATGATGCTTGCTCCGCAAAGCAAACCAATACTTAAAAAGGTAATACCCATGGCTTTCGCCATGTTGCCGGCATAATGCTGCCTTAAATAGTAAGCGCCGTATTCTTTGTTACGGTCGGCAAATACAAGATCAAGCCACTCGGTCCTGTACAAATTAAATTTTGAGATAAGCATGTCGATTGAAATTAAATTTTCTATTATAACGTTATAACAACTATTCCTATTGCAACATTGTAACTTTTAGAAATATTTCAATCAATAAATGCAACAATGTGTATTTTAATAATAAATTGCACTTTTTTATACAAAAAATACAACAAAATGCAACAATGTGTATTTTAAATTAGCGCCACTCAGAGGCCCGGTTAATGAAATTCTGCTTTTTTTTCCAGGCATCGATTTATTTGATATTAGCGAAAAGGAGCGTAACAAACAGAGGCCGAAAGAGGTTATAGCGTTATTTATTCAACTTATACCAGATTTAGCCTAACAATTTTAAATAACTAATAAATAAATGCAACTAATATGCATTTGCGACTAAATTTTTGTATATTTAGTACATGAAAGCCGGGCTTTTTAAAACAACTGCCATATTATTTTTAACTATCTGTGGATATTTTGCATCTGCAGATACCATTTCGCATACCATCATATCCGAAAAAGTAAAAAAACCGGCGTTTTTAAATAATTCTGTAAATAAAAACCCCTACAGCCCTTTCAATTACGATTTAATAATAAATAGCCCGTCTGTTCAATTATTAAATCCGCAGCAATACCGCACTGTACATTTTTCGCACAGCATATCCAACAACTCAAATTCTTACACTATAACCGTAAGGCATCTAAATTTTATTTGCGGACGTGGTAATAGCCAGCTTTCACGTTTCCGCAAACTCATCCTGTTTCCATTTCATGCCTTTTGGTAGGCTTAAAAGTGAATGATCTGCCGTTGGCGCTGATTACGCTAACGGAAATTTTGTTTTGATTTAGTTTTAGTACTGCACGGACCCTTCCGGGTTCCGTGTGGTATTATTTCACCCTTTATTTTCTTTCACTCTTTCCCAAACATTATAATGAAAAAATTCATACCCTTTGGCGTGCTTATAATCGTGATTATACTTGCCCTCGTTTTTCCTTCCGTTGAAACGGTGACTATAAAAAACAGCCAAATAAATTCAGGCGATACCGCATGGCTTTTGGTAAGTACCGCGCTCGTATTGATAATGACACCAGGCCTCGCTTTTTTTTATGGTGGCATGGTAAGCAAAAAGAATGTGCTTTCAACCATGATGCAAAGTTTTGTTTGTATGGGTATCATCACTATTATATGGGTGATATTTGGCTTCAGCCTGGCTTTTGGCGACGATATAAATGGCATTATCGGTAATCCTTCCACATTTTTTATGATGAAGGGCATGCTCGGGAATGCAACATGGAAGCTGGCGCCAACCATCCCGCTAGTATTGTTTGCCATGTTCCAGTTAAAATTTGCGGTGATTACCCCTGCTTTGATCACCGGTGCGTTTGCCGAACGCATCCGGTTTAATTCCTATATTATTTTCCTTTGCCTTTTTATGGTGTTTATATATGCGCCCTTGGCACACTCCACCTGGCACCCGGATGGTTTTTTGTTTAAGCTCGGCGTACTTGATTTTGCAGGCGGCACAGTTGTACACATGTCGGCTGGGTGGGCTGCGCTGGCATCGGCTTTATATCTTAAACAACGTAACGAAAAAGTGCATTCTCCGGCCCGTATCAGCTACGTATTGTTGGGTACGGGGCTTTTATGGTTCGGTTGGTTCGGTTTTAACGCAGGGTCGGCGTTGGGTTCAAACGCATTGGCGGCAACTGCGCTCGGCACCACAACAACTGCATCGGCAGCGGCCGCAATAGCCTGGATATTTTTTGATATGCTGCGCGGCAAAAAGCCATCTGTTATGGGCGCTTGTATAGGCGCTGTTGTTGGGCTTGTAGCAATTACCCCCGCAGCGGGTTTTGTCACCATCCCGCACTCTTTAATTGTAGGTATAGTTGCGGCGGTGGTGAGCAACCTGGTAGTGATATGGAGGTCCTCCACCAGTATTGACGATACGCTGGACGTTTTCCCCTGCCATGGCGTAGGCGGTATGGTGGGAATGTTAATGACCGGCATTTTTGCCCATGTAAACGTAAACTCAGCAAATACTACTGGTAACGGATTGTATTACGGTGAAACGCACTTGTTTATCGTCCATTTGTTAGCTTTAGCAGGCGTATCTGCGTTCGCATTCTTTGGTTCATTGATATTACTAAAGGTGACAGATTTGATCAGTAAACTCCGCGTATCGCCGGAGGACGAACTCGTTGGGCTTGATATAAGTCAGCACGACGAAGAGCTTTAACAATTAAAAAAA
>CAZZUU010000267.1:0-5920 GCA_964657275.1 uncultured Mucilaginibacter sp.
CGTACAAATCGAACAGAAGAGTTATGAGATGCCCCCGCTCGAGGGAATCAGTATCGCACATTTTCTCACCGTCGCCGATATCGACCGGTCGGCCCGCTGGTACGAAAGGGTTTTCGACGGCCGCATCCTGAGCAGGGGCGATAGCGATGGCGCGCCTGCATACATTCAGATCGCAAATACCTGGCTCCTTGTCAACGTTGGCGGCGGTCCCACACCCGACAAGCCAACCGTAACGCTCAGCGTCCCCAACCCGGATAAGATCAACAGCTTCATGAATATCCGCGTTGCCGATATTCATGCGTGCTATGAATTATGGAAAAGTAGGGGCGCTGAGTTCATCACGGAGCCGATCCCCAAGTACGGTGAGATACGCTGCTACATCCGCGATCCTGACGGCTATATCATCGAGGTCGGGCAGAGCACCGAACTCACTTACGGTTGATGACCCTGACTGCTTTTTAGTCTATGGACTCAAAAGAAACGGTTGCTATCGCGACATCCCAAGACCGGTTTTCATGATTCTTGATATTTAAAGGGGCAGAGGGTCTTATTTAATAGTAAAACATTGATATTCAGAATATTAAAAGTGGCATAGAAATAGATTGGCGAAAACAAGAAATCGTCAAAATTAATCAGTGAAAAAATGAAAAACACCAAACAAACCCTCGCAGGTACAATTGTAGCATCAGCTTTGGTGATGCAGGTTGCATTGAGCAACGCACAAAACGCGCCTTCCGGAAATGCCTCAACTGATGAAGCAATCCGTCCTTTCAGCGTACACATTCCGCAGGAAAAACTCGTTGATCTTAAACGCCGGGTACTGGCAACGCAATGGCCCGACAAGGAAACAGTCGCGGATCAATCCCAGGGCGTGCAATTAGCTACTATGCACGCACTTGCTAATTATTGGACAACGAAATACGATTGGCGCAAGTGCGAGGCGAAGCTGAATTCATATCCGCAGTTTATCACGAATATCGATGGGGTTGATATACATTTTATCCATGTCCGTTCTAAAAATCCGAACGCGCTTCCTATGATCATTACGCATGGCTGGCCGGGCTCTATCATCGAACAGTTGAAGATCATCGGGCCGCTTACCGATCCTGCTGCTTATGGCGGAAATGCTGACGATGCTTTTGATGTGGTGATTCCATCACTACCGGGTTATGGTTTTTCGGGCAAGCCGACTGTTACCGGCTGGGACCCACAACACATTGCACGGGCTTGGACAGTATTGATGAAACGCCTGGGATATAAACGGTTTGTAGCACAGGGCGGTGATTGGGGAAATGCAGTCACCGAACAAATGGCACTGCAGGCCCCACCTGAATTGATTGGCATTCACACCAACATGCCTGCCACGCTTCCGGCCGACGTTTCGAAAGCGCTCCAATTCGGCCAACCGGCGCCAGCCGGCCTATCCCCCGATGAACAGCATGCGTGGGATCAACTCGACTATTTTTACAAGCACGGCGTAGGCTATGCCGGCGAGATGGCTAACCGGCCACAAACGTTGTACGCGATTGAAGACTCCCCTGTTGGCCTGGCCGCCTGGATGCTTGACCACGACGCAGCCAGTCTAGCACTCATCACGCGCGTTTTCAATGGCCACCCTGAAGGCTTAACCCGGGAAGACATTGTTAACAACATCACGCTCTACTGGTTAACGGGCACTGCCATTTCTTCGGCCCGTCTCTATTGGGAAAGCAAGCTACCCTTCTTTGATCCAAAAGGCGTCAATATCCCGGTTGCGGTAAGTGCCTTCCCCGATGAACTTTATCAAGCCCCGCGAAGCTGGACTGAAAAGGCGTACCCCAACCTCATTTATTACAACAGGCTCAGTAAGGGCGGGCACTTCGCGGCGTGGGAACAACCGCAGCTCTTTGCCGAAGAAATGCGCGCATCGTTTAAAACCCTCCGCTGACCAACTGAAAGCCCGTGCTTTGTTTTATAATTAAAAAACACAAACAATGGACACTCAAAAATTTGAAGTCGCAATCGCTGAAAGCGGTATAGTTGTTAAAAGAGAGGATATTATTTTGAGTAACGGTAAGCTTAACGGCGGCAGGTATATCATCGATACCATCTCTTTTAAAGTAATTGATATCGTCGATCCTGTACTGTACGCCCAATTTTCAGCCCACCTCGCTGATGATGATTTCGTCTTTCGGGAAAAAGACCCGGAAGCATTTTTGGATATCACCTCCGTAATGGACAATCATATAGAAGGCGACCTGAACATCAAAGGCATTATGCATCCTATTGATTTGGACGTATTGGTAAATGTAAGCGGTGATAAATTAACGGTGGCCGCCAAACTGGTAGTCGCGCGTACTAAAACAGGTTATAGAATTCCGCTTTGATAAATGATAAATAAACTTTTAGCTTAAAAATTGAAGCCACGCCATATGTTAAAATACAGCTACCCCGGTACAGTGCGAAAGCGATCTTGGTCACATAAATAAGGCAAATAATTTAAATCTGACATGGGTCACACAGTTACAGGGAAAATACTATAGCGGTATGTTGCATAATTTAAAAAAATGAAAAAATGAAAACGCAAAAATTTGAAATCGTAAGCGCTCAAAGTAATATTGACTGGGTGGGGAAAAAAATAACCGGCGCTCATAACGGTACTATTAACGTTAAAAAAGGAGACCTGTTTTTAAACGATGGTAAACTTAACAGTGGCAATATCGTCATAGACACCACCTCCATCAAAATACTGGATATAACCGACCCCGCAACCAACGCGCAATTCTTTAGTCATCTGGCCTCTGATGATTTCTTTTACCCTGAAAAATATCCTGAAGCTTTCCTGGATATCATTTCAGTTACAGGCAATCATGTTGAAGGTGATCTTACCATTAAAGGTATTAAGCACCCTGTTGAGTTTGATGTGAACGTAAATGTGACAGGGGATGTATTGACCGCAACAACCAAACTGATAGTTGACCGTACCAAATACGGGATGAAATTCCGCTCGGGTAACTTCTTTAAGGATTTGGGCGATACGCTTATCCATAATGAATTTGAACTGGATATAACTGTAACCGCTAAAGCCGCGTAATGGCGGTTTCGCTAAATATTTAAGCAATGGTGTATGTTAAAATAGAAATAGCCCGCGAAGCTATTACGATAGAACAAAAGCAAGCGCTGATTAAAGGTGTAACCGGCATGATGAAGGACATATTGCATAAAGACCCTGAATCGACCTTTGTAGTGATTCAGGAGTACGATGGGGATAACTGGGGCCATGCCGGTGAAAAAGTATCAGTAAAGAAAAAAGGGTATGACTGCTGAAAGAAAAAACAAATGAAAAAGAGAACAGTGATCGTGACCGGCGCCTCATCGGGTATCGGTAAAGAAATAGCCCGCTGCTTTTTAACAAACGGCGACAATGTAGTAATCAATGCCTTAATGGTTGAAAAACTGGAGCAGGCTTACCAGGAATTGGGTGGCGGCGGAAACCTCGCCATGGTATCGGGTAACGTGAAGGATAAAAATACCGGGGAAAGACTTTTAGCAACCGCGATGGAAAAATTTGGCTCAGCAGACGTACTGGTGAACGATGCAGGAATATTTGAATCCAGGCCATTTCTTGAAGTAGATGAAGCCTATCTCGACCGGTTCCTGGATACAAATCTGAAAGGCACTTACTTCACTACCCAGGCAATCATTCCGCAGATGATCAAACAACTTAATGGGGTAGTCATCAATATCGGTATGGCTAGTGTAAACCATGCCATAGGGGGTATACCGGCTTCAGCTGCAATCGCTTCCAAAGGTGCGGTCCATACGCTTACCCTACAGTTGGCAGCTGAATTTGGCAAACGTAACATCAGGATCAATACAATTGCGTTAGGCGTGATCCACACGGGTACCCATGGGGAGGGAGGCCCCGACAGCGCGCCGTTGCATTTACTTAACCGCGTAGGCGAGATAGCGAACGTCGTTCAAATGGTGTATGCCGTAGCTAATAATGATTTTATTACCGGTGCAATTATCAATGTGGATGGTGGCATGGGAGCGGGCTACAATCTCAGTTAATATGAAGACACTTTTTTTAACGGCCTTTTTTACTTGCGCATTGCTGGTATTAAAAGCACAAAAGTTTAACAAAATGGAAAACAACCGGCAAGATTCACTGGCAATCAGCGATGTATTGGAGAACCATTACTTTAAAGGTATTTATGAGGGTGATGTGGATATCCTGCGGGAAATTTATGACCCTGACACCTTATTATTTGGGGATGTAAAGGGGGTGCCTTATGCAAAAACGCTCAACCAGTACCTGGAGGGTGTAAAAACCCGCCAAAGTGTGAAGGATTCGGGTAAACCTTTTAAGGGATCGATCATTTCTATCGATCTGATTAACTCCATAGCTGTTGCCAGGGTGCACGTTAAAATGTATGACTTTAACTATGATGAGTTCCTTTCTTTTCATAAAATAAATAACCGCTGGCTGATCGTCAATAAGATGATTACTGATGTTGAAGAGAAAAGTGCACTGATAACAAATAATCAATAGAAGATCAACTTAGATAATACTGCCATGGAAAAATTAATCTTAATCGCCAATATCAATATGACTCCGGGTTTTGAAGAGGAAGTTAAAAAAGCGACGATTGCACTGGCTGCCGAAACACGCAAGGAAGCAGGTTGTGAATTATTTCTGATCCATACCCGGAATGATTCGCCTCAAACCATTGTGTTCTATGAGATTTATCAAAGCGAGGAGGCTTTTAAGCAGCACAAGACCTTTACTTACACCGAAAAATATTTTGAACTGCTAAAAGGCAGGGTTGAAAATGATAAGGCCGAAGTTATTTTCCTAACGGCCTTAGATATTAAGCTATGATACTATTGGGGATTTCACAAAACAATCGAATAATGCAAAGAAATCACCGTCCCCGCTGACCTCAAATAAAATTATTAATCAATTAAATAGATCATCATGAAAAAGTTAATTCATTTATCGATAGTGGCAGTAATCGCTGTTTTTGTAAGCGTTGCCAATGTATCAGCCCAGGGGCTGCCTAATAAAACTTTTGGCGCCATTTACCAGGAGAACATCAAGTGGTTGCCGTTCGCAGCATTCCCGCCTCAGGCCCGCCTTGCGGTTTTGGTTGGCAATCCTAACCTGGCGGGACCTTATGTGACCAGGGTAAAAATACCTGCGGGTGTGATATTGATGCCACATATACATCCCGAAGACAGAATATACACAGTGATCTCCGGCGTGTTTTACATCGGCTTAGGCACAAAATTCGATGCCTCTAAATTAAAAGCATATCCTCCCGGAAGTGTGATTGTACTACCCGGCAACACGCCGCATTTTCATTGGGCAAAGTCAGGCGAATATGTAACGCAGATTACCGCTTACGGCCCGCTGGGTATAAGTTATATCAATCCGGCAGATGATCCCCGGAATAAAAAGAAGTAGAAAATATTTTCAGAAAAAAGTAACTATAAAATTAAAAAATCATGAAACGTATCTTCTTCACGGCAGCGCTCATGTTGAGCATAGCTTTCCCGTCAGTTTTTGCGCAATCATATTCCCGCGCAGTAAATTTTCATCAAACAGCAAAAACGAGGTTCATCGAAGCCGGTGGCACGCGCTATGCATATCGAATTTTGGGCAACAAAACGGGAATTCCTATAGTACTGATGCACGGCTCCTTCTTTACGATGGACAACTGGGACCCCACCATAACCAACGGGCTGGCGAAATATTACAAAGTAATATTGTTTGACAATAAAGGCGTTGGCGCATCCGGCGGTAAAACCCCGGATAATATAGCGGACATGGCAGCGGATGCGGTTAGTTTTATCGAAGGGCTCGGTTATAGCAAAGTCAATCTGATGGGTTTTTCAATGGGCGCCGATGACTACGTCACGAAACCTTTTGATCCCA
>CAZZUU010000268.1:0-5899 GCA_964657275.1 uncultured Mucilaginibacter sp.
TACAAAACAATTGGGGAACTAAAAAACGGCAAGGGATATTCGCTGCCTTGGAAAACATAAATATTGTTGAAATAAACGAGAATTTAGCCAATACATATGCCGAAATCGATGCCTTTTCTCAATGTAGAAATCCCTCTTATACTAAATATGGATTTGCAACTCCCCGGAACATGGGAAAGAACGATTTGTGGATAGCTTCTACAGCGGCATTACTCGGTTTAAAATTGGTAACCACAGACACCGACTTTAACCACCTAGATGATGTTTTCTTTGAAATAAAATTACTTGACCCCGAAATTTTAAGGCGTAACTAACGTAAAAATTCCTGCTATTAACTGTCGACCATGAGTTACGCGTTGCTTAAAGCGTTTTCCACCCAACCCTTGCCCCAGTTCTCCACTTCGTCAACGCTCCATAAAACGGGGTAAAATATCCGTTTTTGAAAACGCGGTGGCAAATATTTTTGCCAGTTGGTGCCGCCGGTAGCTTTGATCTCCTCCGGTTCGCGTTGCAGGTAGCGCACTGCAGACTTAAAATGCGACAACGGCCAGTTTACATTTACGTTAACATCAAGTTGCCTTAACTCGCTAACCAGCTCGGGAGTTGACTGGCTGTTATTTTTAAGCTTAGCATATAAGGCATTAAAGTTAAGGTGCAGGTTTGCCTTTCCCAATTCGATAAATGTATGGGCATACTTCTTTTCGAACTGTTTTAGCGTTAATGTTTTTTTGCCGGTAGATAGCTCGGTAGCGCCAAATTTCCAGTAGAAATATTCGAACTGTTGCTCGATAGGGGCATTTCGCAATTCTTCGCGTTTATCCTGCGCTACCAGGTTGATAAAGTCCGTAGCATAGATCTCGATCATCCGGTATTGCCCGGATTGAAAACCGCTTGCGGGTAACAAGGACATCCTGAACTTTAAAAATTGATCCTTTTCCATCCCTTCAACCATAATTTCAAACGACTGCGTAAGCGCTTCAAAATAACGGTTAATGCGCTTTAGCCGCGCTGTAAAAAATTCAGCAGTTAACGGCACTGACGAAGTTATCTGCCTGCACTCGTGTAAAACCAGTTTAAAATACAACTCAGTGATCTGGTGATAAATGATAAAAATTTCCTCGTCAGGGAAGGGCGTTTTTGGGTTTTGCAAGCTTAACAGCGTATCCAGGTGGATGTAATCCCAATAGGTTAAAAAATCCGCGTGAAGCAAACCATCAAGATACGAGGTCATATCCTGACCCATCGCCTCATATTTTTCCTGCAAACGTGCCAGGCGCTCTTCTATTTCGGGAGAGAAATGCATGGGTAAATGTAGTGAAGATTTGTATTAAATGGAGAGCCAAGAACCAAGAACCAAGATTCAAGAGAAAAACGATAAATTAGATTTATTTACTTTTTTCATGATTTTTCACTCCTTGTTCCTGATTCCTGGCTCTTGATTCTTAGCTCTTGACTCTTTGTTCTCGCCTCTCTTCCCCGAAATTTGTCTCGAACCAAAACATATTCTCTTTAAGTTGTTATATCTTTATACCAATTCCTATACAATCATGATGATCAAGAAAATACTTATCGGCATCGACGATAGCAAATTTGCCGAACATGCCGCCGAATATGGCTTTGAAATTGCGCGGAAATTTAATGCAGCAGTTGGTGTGGTAAATATTATTGAGCCGGCTATAATGCCGCAAATGTCAACCGGGACTGACCCGATTTTGGGCACACTCTCGCAGGGGGTGGGCATGGAAGAAGTTGAGATAATGGATATCCAAAAAAATCAGTCCGAAAATATTGTTGACGCCACCATTAAGAAATTTGCCGGCGATTTGCAGGTGTCGCACTTTACCGATTACGGCTCAAAGGCAGATGGTATAATCAATTGCAGCAAAGAATTTAAGGCCGATCTGATTGTAGTGGGTACCCACAGCCGCTCAGGCTTCGACCGCCTGCTAATGGGCAGCGTTGCCGAACATGTCGTGCGCCATTCGGAAGTGCCGGTATTGGTGGTGCCGTTTAAGGAGGGTTAGTCCATAGTCGATAGACAATAGACCATGGATAAATAGAAGACAAATTATAACCCAATTGCCATGGACTATCGACCATGGTCCATGGACTAATACAACAACCTAAACTTTATAGTCTGCTCAATGGCTTTTAGCTCGTTCAATACTTCGGTATCATAACCGGTATTCACATCAGTAATAACATAGCCTATCTGTGAATTGGTTACCAAAAATTCGGCTACGATATTAATGTTGTGCCGTGCGAAAACATCGTTTATTTTAGCCAGTATGCCCGGTACATTTTTATGGATGTGAATTAACCGGTGGGCGTTATTAATGCGGGGAGGCTGCAAATCAGGAAAATTACAGCTGGTGTGCGTTTTTCCTTCATTCATAAAAGCCATTACCCTTTTGGGGATAAAATCATCGTTGCGGGGGTTATGCTTAGGATCGTCAAAAATAATGACACCGTTTTCACAGGCGGCCTCGGCCAGTTTTTTACCACTGATCTTACCAAAAATGCCGATCACCTTTAAACGCCCTGCGGTTTGAACCTGCTCGGGGGTCGGTTGATGCTCCTCGTCACAAAACAAAATACCTGCTTCTTCCAGGTATTTATCTTCTATGCTGTCGCGCTGGCGTATGTTATAGCCTTCTTTTTTCATTTGAGCCAACGCTTCTTCCTCAACATCGCCAACTACCAGGCATTTGATACGGTTCTTTGGATAAGATATCGCCCGTGGCAGCTTGTTAATAAACAAAAACTCGTCAAAACTCGGTGTGATATGGTCGGCTTTCTCAGCAACCGATTTACGTTCAATGTTCTCCGTAAAGGCAAAGAATTTTTTGATCATGCCCGATTCTTTCAGCTGAAAATCGGAATAGCCATCGCCAATGCCATAAATATCGCCGGGTAAGTTAAGTTCCTTTAATAATTTAACTTTTCCGCCTTCCTGCGAAAGGGGGTTGCTACGGTCATACCCGGTGATATTCCCTTCCTCGTCAAATTCAAAGGTATTTGCATAGATGTTTTCCTTTTTGATATGATACTCCGTTACAACCGGGATAATAAATTCTTTGAACCCGCCTGATACGATCAACACTTCATCGGCATGGTTCTTAAAAAAGATGGTATTGCGCGAAAACGAGGTCGATACCTTTTTCTTTAAATGGGTGATCAGTTGTTTCAAATGTTCGCGGTTAGCTTCTAATAATTTAACCCGCGCTTCCAGGCTTTGGGTAAATGATAGCTTGCCTTCCATTGAGGCGTTGGTCAGATCCTCTATTTTTTTGTAGATGTTTTCCCTGTCGGGATGATTTTTTAAGGATATGCGGGCCAGTTCATCTAAAGCTTCTACCTGTGTAAACGTGCTGTCGAAATCTATAATAAAGTATTGATCCATTATTTTGATGTGCAGATATGCGGATGTGCAAATGTGCAGATTTTTTGAAATGTTTTTTGTAGCCATGCGATATTTAACGGTTTCAATGATTTTTCCATTTAAACCGCAATGATTATTCATGTCAAATACTATTATATTTGATATGGATAATCATCAAAACCCATGTTCAATGGAGCCTCAAAATTTTAATACCACCAAAATTCCGCGAAGTAATACAATAATACCTCAGGCGGTAATAGCCGGCAACTTGATTTTTGTTTCGGGAACGGTAGGAGTTGATCCTTCAACCGGAAAATTAATTGACGGTGGTTATGAAAAGCAAGTTTTACAGGCGTTCCGTAATCTTGAAACTATTTTAAACGAGGCAGGAAGCAGCCTGACAAAAGTGGTAAAAACCACAGCTTTTATGGTTGCTGGTGAAGACCCTGATTTTTCGGTTATTAATAAAGTCTACGGTGACTTTTTCCCGGTCTCACCCCCGGCCCGCAGCGCGCCGCAGGTTATGCCGTTTCCTGGAGGTATTCTTTTCTCTGTGGAGTGTATTGCGGTAATATAGACACAATAGCCAAATTAGCTGTAAAACTCGAAAAGCCTTTAGGCATCAGTTCCCATTATTGGTTAGGCTTAAAAATGGAATATGATCTGTTTATAGCCAAACAGGAAGAAGCACTTTCGTAATAGTCACCATACTAGGTTTCTCCCCCTTCAGGGGTCGGGGGGCTTGTCAATATCCTTAACTCCTTCGGGTAATAATTATTTATCCTGTTTGGCAAAAGCTTGGCCCATCCAAGCGGATGCCCTTCAAATGTCATCAGGCTCCAGCCTTTTTCGGTTGTGCTGATATCGATATTTTCGCGTCGCAGGTATTGTATAGCCTGGTTGTAGCTGAGCGGCGTTTGCAGTACTATATCTTTATTGAAGATCAGGCTCAAAGCAAGTTCGTGATCAGGTATCAGATCGTTGCCCATCAACTTGCCCGCCCGTACGCCTGATTTCTTTAAATATAAATGCCGCTGCAAAGTGTCAAGGCTATCTTTATGTTCACGGTTTATGGCCATCCAGTCGTCATTAACTTTAAAAAAATAATAAGACGAGGGATCATAGAAATAGGTCTTTACAATCTCCATTTCTTTTAAAGCCAGTTTTTGAGGCCCTTTTGCTTTAAATGCAGGCACCTGCTGTGTTTGCCCCTTCTTTTTTAAGCAGGCAACAAATAAGCCTTCGCCTTTTACCTTGCCGGGATAAAAACGATAGCCCCATGCTTTTTGTATGGTAGATTCAGTTTCCACAATGCCCCAGTCCTTATTAATAGGTATCCGCACACTTTCCAGTTCAAATTCCTCGCAAAGCCAATCCAAAATATCTTCGTTTTCCTGGTGCGAATAGGAGCACGTACTATATATAAGGTATCCGTCTTCCTTTAATGCAGGGTAAACGTCAGCCAGTATACGTTCCTGCCGCTGGTGGCATAAATTTACATTGGCTTCCGACCATTCATTCATGGCCTGTGGATCTTTCCTGAACATTCCCGAACCGGAGCAGGGCGCGTCAACCAATATCATATCAAAAAATCCCGTTAGCCTGCCAAAATCCCGTGGGTCGTTATTGCTTACGATGGTGTTTGATGTTCCCCATCGATTTAGGTTATCGCACAAAACCGGTACCCGGGTTTTAATGATTTCATTGGCTACCAATAGATCGTTACTATTGAGGGCCGAATTAATAAGGGTGCTTTTGCCGCCAGGGGCGGCACAGAGGTCTAATACCTTAATGGGTTCATTATTGTTTTCTCTTATAAATTTAAGGACATGGTCAATAAACATAGATGATGCCTCTTGTACATAATAGCATCCTGCATGAAAAAGCGGGTCGAAAGTGAAGGACGGCCGCGTGTCAAGGTAAAACCCTTCGGTGCACCAGGGCACCTGATGATCTGTTTTTAACGATGCCGGTTTAAATGGATTTAGCCGGATAGCGGTAGGTGATTCGGTAAATTGGTGCGCATTTGTAAAATTTTCGGCGTCAAAACCCGGTTCGCCGGATAAAGAAGCGAGAAAATTTTCGGGGAAATTATGTCCGTTCATATTTGAATTTCAAAGATACGAAATTCAATACTGGCTATTAAATGATGCGAAATGATAAAAACGATGCTTTGGTAGCTATTAATTTACAGGCACTTATAAATCGCTGTTTAGCTTTTTGTAAATTCTTTTGGCAGGTAGCCAATTTCTGTGTACATTTGTGGCCCGCTTCAAAAAAAGCGGTTGTTTTTTGAAGATTTAGCGACTAAAAATTATTCTGAAAATAAGTGAAATTAACACTTGACAGGCAATTAAAATAATCGCATCTTTGCAGCCGCTTCGACAACGAGGCAAAAGGTTAAAAAATTAGGAACCGAAAGGTTTTTGAAATAAAGTTCTCTGCGACAGAGAACAACAAACGTTCTTATAAGGTATAGAAAATCATGTAGTGTAACAGCTAAGATCTTTAGGGATT
>CAZZUU010000269.1:0-5897 GCA_964657275.1 uncultured Mucilaginibacter sp.
AGGCGCCTATCCACGCAAAGGTATCCGGGTTTGTTAACCCGATATTTAAGGTTTGGCCCCCTCCCATTGAAAAGCCTGCAAGGGCCCTGCCCTTACTATCCTTCCGCACTGAATAATTAGCTTCAATAAACGGGATGATATCAGTTAACAAGTCTTTCCCGAATTTTTCAAAAGCCGGTGCAGCAGCGTATATATTTCCAATCGGCCGGTCATCAGGTTGCGCGCGGCCATTCGGGAACACTACTATCATCGGTACTATCTTTCCTTCGGCAAGCAAATTATCTAAAATAGCATCAGGCGCGGCACCATAATGGAACCACTCCTTTTCATCACCGCCTATGCCGTGTAAAAGAAAAAGCACCGGGTATTTTTTATGCTTGTTGTATCCCGGCGGCGTATAGATCACCAGTTTTCGTTTATTGCCGACCGTTGTCGAAAAATATTGAGCGCTGTCAACCTTTCCGTGTGGTATATTTTCTTTCCGGGTTTCATAATCGGCAGGGGGCGGTGCATAAACGGCAGTATCGCCCGGGCCCAAAGTAATTGGGGGCGGTTTCATCGGACCGTTCTGCGCGTGTGATGTCTGCGCAAAGCCCAAAAATATAATCGCAAATAACAATCTAAAACTGTTAGTAAAACGACGGATATGCGTGCGTGTAATTTTCATTTGATCCAATTAGTTACCTGATATACTTTAATTTTTTACCTGCGAGTTTAATCCATTCCCTTGCAAACAATTCATGGCCGTTTGGCATCGGATGAACGCCGTCCCATAACCAGTATTCCACAGGAGGGTATTTTGCCGAGGCTTTATTAAAACTTTCCTGTAAGGGAATAAAAATGGCATCAAATTCTTCAGCAAGTTTTTTGGCTGCAGCCTGACGTGGGGCTATCTCGCGCTGATAATCGTCCCATTTATCTTTTACCTTACCAACCGGCAGAATAAAAGGCTCGCAGATCACCAGTTGAATATCCGGCAATTGCTGCCTGGTTTTTGTCAGTAAAGCGCGGTAATCATTTTCATAGCTTGCCACCGTAAAATTTTTGTCGCCATATACGGCATGGGTGGTATCATTAACGCCAACCAATATGCTCAGCACGTCGGGTTTTATTGCGACAGTATCAGCATCCCACCTGGCCGTTAAATCCGGAATGGTATTGCCGCTTATCCCCCTGTTAAAAAAATGAAATTGTTTATGCGGAAGATCAAACCACAACCGCGCGGCAATTAAATAAGCATAGCCATGACCTAAACCATGATTCCAATCCATGTTACGACTGCGGTTACCATCAGTAATCGAATCGCCCTGGAACAAAAAGGTTGTGCCAACACCTGAGTTGTCGTCCAACGGCATTGAAAACCCTTCTAACGCCGCCGGAATAGTCAAAGCAGCAGTTCCCAGTAGTGAGGCCTGCTTAATAAAATTCCTTCGTGACGGATGCTTCAAATTTGCCATAACTATTTAACTATTAAATCTTCCGACCTATGATGTGATATAATTGCCCTTTTTTAGTATCGAAACTGGTGATATAGCCTCTTGTTGATTTCTTTGCGCTCACCATCAGCCCTATTATTTTAATGGGTTCATCGGTCCTTATGCGGCACTTGCCGCCAACAACGGATAGTACGGTTGCATTGATCAATTTTTTGTTTTTCCATTTGATGCTAATCTCGAAATTGCCTCTTGCTTTTAATCCCGAAATTGACCCTGTGGCCCACTCGTCGGGTAAGGCTGGTAAAAGGTAAATCTCATCAGTTTGGCTTTGCAATAACATCTCGGCCATACCGGCTAAGCCGCCAAAATTTCCGTCAATCTGGAAAGGTGGATGGGCATCAAAAAGATTGATATATGAACCACCGCCGCCCGAGTAATTTGTACCCGCCTGATCCGTTGCACGTAATAAATATTTTAACAGCTTGTAGCTATGGTTTCCATCAAGCAGCCGCGCCCAAAAGTTAATTTTCCAGGCAAGGCTCCAGCCGGTACCGTCGTCGCCCCGTAACTCCAAAGTTTTTTCCGCTGCTGCAGCTAAATCGGGTGTATTTATGGGTGATATTTGGTTGCCGGGATATAAACCGAACAAATGCGAAACATGCCGGTGATGTGGCTCAACTTCGTCAAAATCTTTATACCACTCCTGTATATTGCCCTTTTTACCGATATGAAAAGGATATAATTTAGCCCTTGCGGCGATAATAGAATCGCGGAATGGCTTGTCTTCATTCAATTGATTTGAGGCATCGATCAGGTTATCAAATAAATCGCGGATAATCGACATATCCATCGTCGTAGCGATAGACACACCGCCTTGCTTACCTTTTTCGTCCTTAAATACATTCTCCGGCGAAACGGATGGTGCGGTAACCAAATAGCCCTGGTATGGCACCAGCCAATCGAGGCAAAAATACGCAGCGCCTTTCATCAGCGGATAAGCTGTTTGTTTGAGATAAGTTTTATCTTTTGTGAACTGGTAATGCCACCACAAATGTTGCGACAGCCACGGAGAGCCCATACTCCAATTGGCCCATTTCGGGTCGCCAAAACCTTTATCACCTACAGGGTTCGATAATGCCCATATATCGCTGTTATGGTGTACCGCCCAACCCCTTGCATGATAAAATTGAGTGGCTGTTACTTTGCCGGTAACAGCAGCATGCTTTATAAAGTCAATAAACGGCAGGTGCATTTCCGAAAGATTGGTTTCTTCGGCAGGCCAGTAATTCATTTGCACGTTTATATTGGTCGTGTAGTTTGAGCTCCAGGGCGGGCGCATCTCTTTATTCCATATTCCCTGCAAATTGGCGGGCGGGCCGCCAGGACGTGAACTGGATATCAGCAGATATCGCCCATATTGAAAATAAAGCGTTTCCAGCCACGGGTCTTTTGCCCCTTTGGTGTAGGAGACCAACCGTTCATCAGTTGGTAAAGCCGCATTGCTGTTATCCGCTGCAGCGGGAAGTTTAAACGAAACACGGTTAAAATAACGATGGAAGTCAGCATAATGACGCGCCAACAGCATTGGCCAACTTTTAACCGCGGCATTATTCAAAGCTTCCGTAGCTAATTTATTTTCATCCTTACCTTCCGAATCGGGGCATTTATCAAAACCATTGAAACTGGTAGCCGCTGCGAGGTAAATGGTTGCTTCTGTTGCATTTTTTATAGTTATACCGCTGGTATCAGCACTAATTGATCCGTCACTACTGGAGGCTCTTAACCGCATTTGGAAACGCATCCCCCGGCAACCGGCGGTATCGTCCCAAATAATCGGGTTTTTTGAACGCACATAGCTCGGATCGACATGCGCGGGGGCCTTACCTTTCATAGTTAGCTCATTTGAGGAAAAAGCCTCCATGTGGTAATGTAAAATGCTTGACGCGCTTACCTTAAAGTTTAACTGCCCTGCTTTATTCGATGTAAGGTGGATCACGATCACTTTATCGGGCGCAGAGCTGATTACCTGTCGTGTAAATTCTGTCCCGTCAATGGTAAAACGGGTAGTAGCAATGGCGTTTTTGATATCGAGATCACGGTAATAGGCCGTAGGAATGCTATCCTTAAAATCCTGTGTGATTTTCAGGTCAGCCATCGGTAAATACGACTCGGAATAATACCCCTGCATTTTTTTTGCATACTCATTCGCCTTGCCGTAATCCTGGTCTTTGAATAGCGCCTCCCTTGCCAGCAATAAATTGGCGTAGGCATCTGGGTTTACATTGGTACGTACCGGGCCGCCTGTCCACAAGGTCGCTTCGTTCAATTGAATGAGTTCCTGGTTAACGCCGCCAAACACCATCCCACCTAAATGGCCATTGCCTACGGGCAAAGCGTCTGTCCAAATCTTCGCCGGCTTTTTGTACCAAAGCTTTAAATTGTTTTGGCATACACCCAACAGAGGGACCGCCAAAATCAATATTGTTATAAATCTCTTAATCATAAAAATATCTACCGATATGTTGCTCCTACGGAGCATTTTTCCTCGTTATTATATAACTCCAATCAAGGTTATAATCTACTCAACCGTCAATCTAACCAGTGCCGCCCCATGCTTATTAATTTGCTGATGATAGTCCTTCTTAAACGACCCAACATCAGCTTTTTTCCAAAGGTCACGCACCCTTACTTTTCCTTTAAGTCCTAAAGAAGCGAATGAAATAGCCACGTCACCTGCATTTTCATTCAAATTAAACAGTGCCACATACAAATCTTTACTTCCTTTCACGTGTGAGTACCAAACCAGGTTACCATCTTTATTATAAAGCTCATGTGGGTCCTCGCCCTGTTGATTTACCGCAATTACTTCGGGATTGTTAAAGAAATTCAGCTCAAACGGCCTGTTCTCTGGTAAATTTCCGCCCAGCATTAGCGGTGAGCGGAAAATGCACCAAAATGTCATGTGTGTAAATTCTTCATCCTCGGTAAACCTACTATAACGTTCCTGGCCTACCGGTCCGCGTTTTGACAGTTTGCCTATCTGTATCATGTCACAATCGGGCCAATGGCCGGGGCTTCCTTTTCCTTCCCATAGTTTAGCGTATTTCATCATGCCCACAATTTCTTTCCAGTTATCCCAAAAGTCATCAGCCATGCGCCACATATTGGCATTTTTCGCAACGTGATCGGCTTCCGTAATTACTGTATTACCGGGAGAAAGGCTCAGCACAATTGGCCGTCCGCAATTCTCGATCGCTTTATGATAGCCTTCAACTTCGGGCTCGCGGTACGGGCGCGACAAATCGTCAACCTTTATAAAATCCACACCCCAGGAGGCGTACAACTCTAATATGGAGTTCAAATATTCCTGCGCGCCGGGTTTCTTCATATCCAGCCCGTACATGTGGTTCATCCAGAAACATTTGGAGTTGGTATCGGCAACCATATCGGCGGTTATCCCATTGGTGCCTTTTATCGGCGACTTGGCCCAAACCGCCTGGCGTGGGATACCGCGCATAACGTGGATCCCAAACTTTAACCCCAGCGAGTGCACATAATCTGCCAGCGGGCCGAAACCTTTACCACCAAAACCTGACGGAAATTTGGTAGGCTGCGGCATTAACCTTCCCCATTTATCCATGGTTAACCAGGGCACGAATGAGCCATCCTGTAAATTCTTTTGAAAAGGGTTGCCTATGTTACTTCCCGGCGGGTTATCATACGACCATAAAAAATCGACAACAATATATTGCCAGCCAAATTGTTTCAGGTTTTGCGCTACATAATCGGCATTGGCTTTTACTTCATCCTCATGCACCGCAGAGCCAAAGCAGTTGTAACTGTTCCAGCCCATGGGCGGTGTGATAGCTGCGCTTTCCAATTTGCCTTGAGCAATCGCGAAGGTGGTAAAAAAGATGCCGGCGAAAATAAGGGCGCTTTTAATTTTCATATTATATAAATCTGCTGTTTTCATTAATCCAGTTATTGCAATGTTATCGCAAAGCCCAACACTTTCCAGTCGGGCAGGTTTGCAGGTTTTTTAATGATCAGTTTATCACCATCCTGTTGCCAGGCAATAGTTTCATTACTGCCCAGCAGTTTTATAGCGGCAATTTTTTTATCGTTGAGTTTTGAATCCTTCCCAAGCGATTTTATCTGAACATCGCCCTCCGGCACATTCAGGCAAAAAGCGTAAAGGTTATCTCCTTTGGTTGTGAAGCGGATGTCCTTATCGGTGTATTTAACTTTACCCTCGTTAAAATTACCGGCCTTAACAGCGGTTGTATTATCGGGCTTTTCGCCGTAAATTTTCCAGGGCCTGGTGCCATATATACCTTCGCCGTTGGCCGCCATCCATTTACCGATTTCGTCTAATGTATTTAGTATATCCGGTTCCAGATCGCCCTCCGGGGTTTGCACGATATTGATCAGCAGGTTACCGTTTTTACTCACGATATCGGT
>CAZZUU010000270.1:0-5891 GCA_964657275.1 uncultured Mucilaginibacter sp.
AAAAGTAGACTACACCAGTAACCAAATGTCGACCAAGGTAGACCTGGGTAAACTATTGGTAGAGATAGACAAACTCGACCTTAAAAATCAAAAAGCGGCTATTAAGTCAATCGAGTTGAGTAATACTAATGCCGCACTTGTATTCGCTAAACCGGAGTCTGTTAAAAAAACCATTGTAAAAGCCGTTAAAAAACTGGATACACTGGTGGCATCACCAACAAGCGGAAAAAGCTGGACAGCTACGTTAGGGAAGATAAGCTTTAGTAACGACAACATTAAATACGATAATAACGCCCAGGCCCCAATCGCCAAAGGGCTGGATTTTGGGCACATGAATATCAAAAATCTTAGTACTGATATAGATAACCTTTATTACAGCGCTGATACCATTTCGGGAAAGGTAAGTTCATTTTCATTTGCTGAAAAAAGCGGGCTGCTGGTGAAACAATTTCACACATCATTTTTATACGGACCAAAAAAATCTTACCTGAATAACTTGTACCTCGAAACACCGCAAACCGTTATACAAAACCAGGTGCAGGTTAGCTACCCTTCAATTGCTTCACTAAGCACCAATTTGGGCAGCTTATATATTAATGCCAATTTAAATGGCAGCCGCCTGGGGCTAAAAGATGTGTTGCTGTTGATACCGTCAATGGCTTCAATGGATCCGTTTAAACACGCGCCAAATGCCGTTTTCCGGATTAACGGGCGGGTTATCGGAAAGGTTAACGACCTGTTGATTCCAAGCCTTGAAATAAGTGGATTAAGCAATACCCATATCAAAGCTTCCGCTGCGATAAAAGGGTTGCCCGATATCAGTAAATCTACATTCGATCTTACTATTAGCGATTTTAACACCGGCAGCGGCGACATCGCTAAACTGGTTTCGCCCGGAATGATACCGGCCTCGGTAGGTGTCCCTAAAAACTTAAACCTTAAAGGCACATTCAAAGGGAGCATGAATAACTTTAATACGAAGATGATCCTCCGGACAAGTTATGGCGCAGTCGACCTTACGGCTTCTTTGAAAAACGGCAATAAAAAAGGCGCTGCAATTTACTCGGCTAACATAAAAACAAACAATCTTAACGTAGGGGCACTTACCAGGCAGCCTCAAAATGTCGGTACGGTTTCATTTACTGCATCTGTAAAAGGCACCGGGCTCGATCCTAAAAAAGCCAACCTGCAGTTTAATGGCACTGTAGCCAACGCACAGGTTAAAGGCTATAACTATCAAAACATTGCGCTCAAGGGTAGCGCCAGCAACGGAAAATATGTAGCTAACGTGCGCATGAAAGACCCAAATATTAATTTCAGTTTGGATGGAAAGGCTGATATGAATAAAAAATATCCGTCGGTATATGCTACGCTGATGGTGGACAGTGTGAACCTGCAAAAGTTGAATTTTTCTAAAGACGAGCTACGGGTTCACGGTAAAATTGTCGCAAATGTGCCAACTGCCGATCCGGGTTATTTAAATGCTAATATTTTATTAACAGACCTGCTGGTTGTGCAAAAAGGCCAGCGCATTAAAATAGATACCGTCAGCCTGATATCAACCGCAAATGCTGACAGCAGCACCCTGAAATTAAAAACACCGATGCTTTATGCGCACCTGGGCGGAAAGTATAAGTTAAATGAAATCGGAACAGCCCTGCAGGACGCAACCGACAAATATTTTAATACAAGTGCTGCAAAAGCTACTGTAAAAACCAAACCACGATATTCTCCTGAGAAGTTTACATTCGACATACACCTGGTAAAAACGCCATTGGTAGCTCAATTTGCTCCGTCGCTAAAAACGCTCGATCCGGTATTGATAAACGGGCATTTCAATAGCCAAACCGGCGACTTGGTGATTAATGGCACAATGCCCAGGGTTGTTTACGGCACGCAATCGGTGAATAACATGAAGCTAGCTATAAACACAGCTAATAACGCGCTTAATTACAGTTTAACGGTCGACGAAATCAAAGCGTCATCCTCGCTTCATCTTTTAAATACCAGTATTACCGGCAGTGCCCAAAACGACAAGTTAAATGTCAGCCTGCAGATACGTGATGCTGCAAAAAAGGAACGCTACCGTTTAGCAGGGGTATTCAGTATCTTACCGAATGAATATGCCTTCAGCTTCCTGCAAAATGGGTTGGTTTTAAATTATGTTCCGTGGTCGGTTAATACCAATAATGCGCTTGAGTTTGGCAGTAAAGGTATATTGGCTAAAGATTTCTCTATCACCAACGCTAACCAGGTTTTAGGTATCAACAGCGACACGCAGCAATTAAATGCGCCAATCACAGTTGACTTTAAAGACTTTAAAATTGAAACACTTACCCGCGCTGCTCAGCAGGATTCGTTGCAGGTTGGCGGCGTGATAAATGGTAATGCACATATCAGCAACTTTCAAAAATCGATGGTGTTTACTACGGCGCTTGATATACATGATTTTAATTTTAAGGGTGATACAGTAGGTAATATAGCGCTTAAAGTAAATAATCAAACCGCCAATGCCTATGATGCAGACGTCCGCATAACCGGCAAAGGCAACCAGGTTAACCTTACGGGACTATACTATACCAGCCCTGCCAGCACGTTTGACTTGAATTTGGACATCGTTAGCCTTAATATGAAAGGAATTGAGGGCTTTAGTTTTGGAAGTATCAGGAATGCCAGTGGTAATATCAGCGGCCAGTTAAAAATAACAGGGTCAACAAGTGCGCCGGTGGTAAGGGGTGATGTACATTTTAATAAGGTTGGATTTAATGTTTCTATGTTGAATTCCTACTTCACTATGCCGAATGAGAGCATCACATTTAATAACGACGGTGTGCGTTTCAACGACTTTACATTAATTGACTCATTGGGCAACAAAGCGGTTGTAGCCGGAACCATATATACTAAAACGTTTACTGATTTTGATTTTGGTGTTGATATCACGGCAAATAATTTCAGGGTAATCAACTCTACCCAAGCCGACAACCGGTTATATTATGGCAAGCTTTTCCTGGATAGCCGGATAAAGATACGCGGTGATATAAACAAGCCGGTTGTTGATGCGGATATTACGGTTAACGAAAAAACTGATCTGACCATTGTTTTACCTCAGGATGACCCCAGCCTTGAAGACCGTAAAGGTGTTGTAGAGGTGATTAACCCGCACGCGCCAAAACTTGATTCTATACTTTTAGCAAAACAACTTGATTCGCTTCGAAAATCCGATCTGAAGGGACTTGACGTTACTGCAACCATCAACATCAAAAAGGAAGCAGCTTTTACAATTGTAGTAGATGAGCGTAACGGCGATGTGGTAACCTTACGTGGAGAAGCCCAATTGAATGGCGGTATAGATGCCAGCGGAAAAACCAACCTTACCGGCACTTATACGGTTGAATCAGGATCGTACAATCTTGCTTACGCGACCGTTAAACGCAAATTCGTTTTTAAGAAAGGAAGTACCATCACATGGACCGGCGACCCAACAAGCGCCAATATTGATCTGACGGCTATATATGTGGCCAACGTACCTCCTATCGACCTGGTGAGCGATCAAACTACCGATAACCCAACCATGTACAAGCAAAAGCTGCCGTTCAATGTTGATTTGAACCTCAAGAATCAACTGTTGAAACCGGATATCAGCTTTGATATCGTGTTACCCGACAGCAGTTATACCGTGTCGCCGGATGTAGTATCGACCGTAAATGCACGATTGGACCAGATAAGGCAGGACCCGAATGAGCTGAACAACCAGGTGTTAGGTGTTTTGGTGCTTGGACACTTCATCGGTGATAACCCGCTGCAAAGCCAGGGCGGCAGTACCGGCATTGAGGGTACTATCCGCAACAGCGTGAGCGGTCTGTTGTCTGACCAGTTAAATAAACTTGCGGGTAACCTTATCGGTGGCGTACAGCTGAGCTTTGACCTTACTTCGGGGGCTGATTATTCGTCGGGTGTTCAGCAAAACCGAACGGACCTGAATGTGGGTTTATCTAAGCAGTTTCTTAATGATAGAATAACCGTGACGGTAGGCAATAACTTTAACCTGGAGGGACAAAACCAGCCCGGCCAAAAAACTACGGATATTGCCGGAAATGTTTCCGTAAATTATAAGCTAACCAAAGATGGCCGGTATATGATCAGGGCTTATCGCCGTGATGAGTTTATTGTTGTAGAAGGCGAAGTTGTGGAAACCGGGGTGGGCTTTTCACTAACCTATGATTACAACAAGTTTAAAGAGCTTTTTGCAAAAAAATCAAAAGAGGAAAAGGCGATGCAAAAACAATATAATAAGGATCAGAAAGCGAAAAAGGAAGAACAAAAAGAAGCTGATAAAAAAGCCGATTCTACAGCCGTGCCTGTACAACCGGCAAATCAGCCACAGCAAAAACAAACATCGAATTAAAATGGGCAGGCTCAACTATATATTTATTTTACTCGCGTTATTTGTTAGTGCCTGCAGCACCACCAAGTACCTGGCTCCGGGGCAAAAGCTTTATACAGGCGGCGAAGTTAAAATCACCGATAAAAATACCACCAAGGGTGAAGTCAAAGCTTTAAAAGGCGAGTTGCAGGGTTTACTGCGGCCGCAACCCAACGGTAAAATATTGGGCCTCCGTTTTAAACTTTGGGTATACGATAAAACGCGGACAAATAAAAAAAAGGGGTTAAGGCATTATTTAAATACACACATCGGCGAGCCTCCGGTATTGGTAAGCAGCGTTGACCTTGATAAAAATGCAAGCATATTACAAAACAGGCTGCAAAATGAAAGCTACTTTATAGCGCAAGTTTCGGGCGATACGGTTGGCAAAAAGAAAACCGCAAAAGCTGTTTACACCGTTCAAACCGGGCCGGCGTATCATTATCATCAAATCACCTTCCCGACAGATAACGACGATTTGGATACTGCGGTTAAAGGAACTGCCAACCAATCACTGCTTAAATTGGGTGATAAATTTAACCTTGATATTATTAAAGCTGAACGGGTAAGGATAGATGCGCGATTAAAGGAAGAAGGCTTCTTTTACTTTGCGCCGGAAGACCTGATCATGAAGTACGATAGCACTGTTGCCGGGCACCAGGTGGATATGTTTGTAAAGATAAAGGATGAAACCCCTGACCAGGCACGCTGGATATACAAGGTGAGGAATATTTATGTTTACCCGGATTATTCCATAAAAGACACTTCTTTAAAATTAGATTCCGCTGTAAAATATCGTTGGTATAACGTTGTTGATCCGAAAAATTCATTCCGGCCGTTCACTTTTAAAAACGCCGTTTTACTGCATCCCGGCGATATTTATAACCGAACGGAGCACACCAATTCGTTGAGCCGGTTTATTGAATTGGGGCCGTTTAAATATGTAAAAAATAGATTTGAAGATGTTACTCCCGATTCGGCAAGGCTGGACATCTATTACTTTTTAACCCAGCAAAAACGAAAATCCTTACAGGCGGAAATATTGGCTCGGCAAACTTCTGCAAATTACGATGGTACGCAGTTTAGCATAACTTTTAGGAACAGGAATACTTTTAAAGGAGCAGAATTATTTGCAGTAAAAGCATTTGTAAGCCGCGATATTCAATTTGGCGGCAACAACAACGGCTTTAATGTTTACCAATTTGGTATTACCCCATCAATAACATGGCCGCGGTTTATCAGTCCGTTTAATTTTCATACTGATAACGCGTTCATTCCGCATACCATCTTGACCGGCGGTTACACATTAATTGACCGAAATAAACTGTACACGCTTAATTCGTTCAATATGTCGTTCGGTTATCAATGGAAGCCGAGTGTACATAAACAGCATGACCTGGAGTTGTTAACCGTTAATTATGTTGATGCGGCAAGCGTAACCCTATTGTACCTGGATAGTATTAAACAT
>CAZZUU010000271.1:0-5837 GCA_964657275.1 uncultured Mucilaginibacter sp.
AGGTGAATCAAACTGCCTGCAAACGGCCTCGGAATTAAATTTATAAAATAAAATAAAGCGGCCATGGTAGCTAATAGCTGATGTCCGTCCGGGTAAATGGGTTGGTTATGCACCCATAATATATTGGCCAATAGCACGCCAATTATCAACGGCGGAAAAAGCCGGAGCGCCCTGCGCGCATAGAATTTTAAAATGGCAATTTTACCGGAGTTAGCATATTCGGCCTGCAGCAGCGAGGTAATGAGGTACCCGCTCAATACAAAAAAAAGATTGACACCAACCCACCCGCCTTTAATAACCCCATAGCTTACGTGGATAAGCAAAACAAAGATGATGGCGAAACCCCTTATATTGTCTAAACTTGGTATGTACTCAAATTTTTGGATTTTGGGCGATGTTGGCACGGCAATAGGCAGATTTAGCGTTCAGGCCTAATTTATAAAATATAATCAACTATGAAAAATGAGCGGGCATTTTTATAAACGAATGGCGGCGCCGGGCCCGGCGGTTGACCCTGATTAAAAAAAATTAACCCTATTTTTGATCCAAAGCACCCTCAAATGGATATTACTCTTCAGCCCATAGCAAAAACACAAAATACACGCACCGAAGCCACGGATGATAATTGGGGTGAGGTTATTACGCAGATTACCCTCGAAGATCATATCCCTGCAGAAGCGTTTGACCATATCGAAGCGTTCTCGCACCTGGAAATAGTTTTTTACTTTGATAAAGTGAGCGATGCTAAGATCGTTTATTCGGGCAGGCCGAGGGGAAACCCGGAATACCCGCTTATGGGCATCTTTAGCCAGCGGAAAAAAGACAGGCCCAATAAAATAGGCTTGTGTACGGTTGAGCTGCTGGCACATGCCGGCAAAACCATCACGGTAAAAGGCCTGGATGCCATTGACGGAACGCCGGTATTGGATATTAAGCCCGTATTTAAAGAGTTTCAGCCAAAGGGCGTAATCCGGCAACCGGCATGGGTGGCCCAGCTGATGAAAAATTATTGGTAGCGTTTTAAGATAGAAAGGTTTTAATTTATCCCGGTGGCGCATCACCGCTTTAAAGACCTTGTACCGCTAAAAAATTGTAATTTTAAAATTGAAAAATTGCTGCTATATTGTAGCGCCGTTTAAGCTGATAGAATTTTTGTAAACAAATGGGAAAATTATTTTTAGGTGTTATACTTTTAGTGCTGGTAGGCTGCACAAAAGACGCCTTTAGCCCCGGGGCGTTAGCTGCCGGAACCAAAGTAAATCTTATCCAGGGAATTTTTGAACCCGGCCAGTTTCAGCCTACTTCGCCGTTAACTATCCAGAGCATATTTTCGCTTGATGGGAAGATAACCATTTATAACGCCGTGGATGCAAAAGGCATAGTTTGGCAAGTGCCGGATAACGACCTGCAGATTGTACCATAGTTGCCATCCAATCCTCCCCCCGCTTAGCACACCCCTTTAAAAAAGTTAACACAACTTAATCGAATTTAATGTTAATCTTTTATAATTAATTGACAATCAAATAATTGTGATTTTACAGGGTTAACATGGGTTAACGTTTTTTTTGCTTTGGTGGAGTTTTATATTTCTATGGCTGTGGGTCGTGTTTGCATCAACAACTTTGGCTAATAGTAGTCCGTAGACGGAGTCTACGCACAGCGGGTTTCTATAAATATATAACTTGTATTTTGAAATAGCAACAGACTTTAAGTTATGTTAGAATAATCCGTATTGACATGGTATGCAGCATGGTAACCGGCGGTGTATTCGAAGACTACAAACATAGATAGTCCGTAGACGGAGTCTACAGACAGCGGGAGATTTTTAGGTCCTAACGATATTTATATTTTTCAAAATATTTCTTAGCTTGCTGAATTAAATAACTGGACCTTAAACCTAACACAATGAACCAGATAAAGCTTCTTTATGAAATTAAGAATTATTTAAGTCGTTTTCAGTTATTAGTTAAAATTGCCAACGCTGAAAATGAATACGATATAAATAATCACGCCGAGAATATCATTATTCCAATTCTGAATATTGTTTTCGATGACCATTTTAAAAATGAAAATCAAGAAAAGAAAAATAAAGAGGCAATTGATTTAAAAGCCACTAACAAGCGTTTGGCAATACAGGTAACCTCCTCCTCAAACTTGGAAAAGGTAAAAGACACGCTTGAAAAGTTTATTAAATATAACCTTTATAAGCATATCGATGACCTTTATATTTACATTTTAACCGAGCGTCAGAAATCTTATTCGCAAGATGCAATAGATAAGATTATTAAGAAAAAATTCAAATTTGATACCAAAATTCATATAATTGACGCAACAGATATTTATGGAAAAATAAAGTCCTTGAATGATGTAGATATTTTTATAGAAATTAATCGACTCCTAACAACTCAATTTTCAGATTCGTACATTACTGATTCTTTTAGTTTCAATGATTTTGAAGAATTTAAGAATGACTATAAAAAGAAGTGTATAACTAATTTTTCAAGATTGAATTTCTTTGGGCTATCTGTAAGTAAACGTCCAAGAGAAGTGGAACTATATGATTTGTTTGTTAAGCCAGTGTTTCGATTTGTGCCAACACTAACAAAAATGATTTTAGATGAAAAATCATTTTTAGAAATAACTAATAGAGTTAAATTTAAAAAGGTGTCAAAATCGCAGGCACAATACAGTTTCGATCTCAAGGAAAAAATTGATGTGCAATATATCTTGGATGCCGATATTGAAGCAAGTTTTTTCACAAGAAGTATTGAACAAAATTATGATCAATTTTTTTCTTTTGGTAATAACATAGCGTTATTAGGAAATCCGGGAGCTGGAAAATCCTCAATGATAAAATATACGATTTGTAAAATATTGGAAAATGACAATTCCGTTTTCTCAGATAAAGATATTTTTAACTTCATTCCCTTTAGATTAGAACTACATAAATATAACCAAGCGAAGGTTAACCGAAAAATAGGTTTTGTAGACTTTTTAGTTGAAACACTAAAAATTGAGTACCAGTGTGACCTTTCCAAGGATAAGGCATTAAAAATCCTGACGTATTTTCCGACACTAATGTTTTTTGATGGATTAGACGAGATTTTTGATGTACAGGAAAGGATAGCAGTTCGGAACGATATTGAAAATTTTACAACACATCATCGGTTCGCTAGGGTCATTGTCACTAGCAGGTATGAGTCTTATGAAGAAGTAAGTTTAGATGATAAATTATTCTCGAGAGTCGAAGTCCGCAATTTTGATCAGAATCAGCTTAATGACTACGTACGTAAATGGTATCGTCTTGAAGAAAGCAACGAATCAGTAAGAGAGGAGGAGATAACTAACTGTATTGCTCAACTTGCGCAGGTCGATGGTGAATTGAAATTTAATCCGTTGCTATTGTCATTAATTGTGATCTTATACCGAAACGATCTGGAGCTTCCCACAAATAAATTAAGTATCTATGAAGGTTGCACTAATACAATTGTAGAAACGAGAGATTCTAGAGAAAAGAAATTAGGGATAGCACTAAAAGTAAGCAGTAAAATATCTATATTTTCTGCTTTAGCTTTTTGGCAATTTGGATCAAATACCGCAACTATTAATAATCAAAGTGTCTACAATTTCGTGAGAAGTTATCTTCTTGAAAAAAACGAATTCCAAGACGATCATCTAGCCGGAATCGCTGCAACAGAATTTCTAGAGTTTGCTAAAACCAGATCTATTTATTTTGAGAATAAATTTACTCATAAAACCTTTTTGGAATATTTTACAGCGTATTATATTTTCAGTAAATTCTATTTTAAGCATAATAACTTAGATAAGTTTAACGAAATATTAAATAAAAATATAGGACTGTCTTCTTGGGCTGTAGTGCTGGAGTTACTTATCTGTAAGATTGATTCCAATCTAATTGATAATGATGTTATAGAGGACATCATAAATGTCCAATTGGGCGTAAACAAAAATGATGCAGTATTCTTTTTTCTTCAGGTAATAAAATATCTAGCAAATATAAGCGACAAAATTGTTGTGAATGTTGTAGAAATTGGCATCGAACTTTTATTTGAAAAGGAGTTCTTACTTAAAGAAAGCAAAGCTGATCAAAAGGAATTATTATTTACACATATTGCTAATCAATTCACTCAGGACCGATTCCGTTTTGCCGTGGTCAAAGCATTCAAAAACGTTGTTTTAAAAAACAAAATCACCGTGCAACAATTGGCTATTTTTGCGTATGAATTGAAGCTTGTAACAGGTTGTGATGAAATTACAACAATCCTTCCGAATGATGGAATAGAACTGACCGATCCATATTTATTTATTTTGTCGAATAAAAATCAATTGGCCTCAAAAACCAAGTTCCTCGTCACATATAAACGATTTTTAACTTTATTCTCAGCCAAATCTACAGCATATGTTTATGAAGCACACTTTGATCAACACTTGTTTATGGGAGGCAGGTATTTTAATTGGAATATGTTTTTTTTGGCGAGCTTTTTAAGAAAGAACAATTCATCTAGGTTAATAGAAGATCTTAATAAAATTGGGATAAATAATGAGATAATCGAACGGTCAATTACTAAAGAATTATTGACAATGCCAAAGATGCATGTATTAATATACTCGTTTCTTAAATCAGGAAACTCCGCCGAAAAGGTGTTTAGCAAACAATTTTCCAAGTTAGTCCATATCGACGTAGGCGAAGCTAATCTGATGATCAAAAATAAAAGTGATTTAGGCTAAACATGATAACGAAAATTTATTGTCGCCGCCGGGGTTCCGACGGGACCGCGCCGCCATGCTAACTTTTTTAATCTGTCAGTTTGAAAGCATCGCCACACCCCACAAAATCTAAAACATAACACACTATTAATTGGTTTAACAACCATGGACAATGTGCCCAACAATCCCAGGCTGCCAATAGAAGATATTAAGACGGAAGACCTGGCCGATTTTTTTATCAGCCATTTGAACAGGATATACTGCGCCAAAAACCAGTTGGTTGATCAGCTGCCCCGATTGGCCGGGCAGGCCCATTTTTTGGATCTGAAGCAGGCGATAGAAGAAACGGTGGAGATAGTTGAAAACCAGTTGAAACGGATGCGGGAGATATTTATCCTGCTGGATACCTTTTATACCTATGAATCGTGCACCGGGCTGATCGGTTTATTGGATGAAGCGTTTCAGTCCATCGGCCCGCAGGGGGGCAAGCCGGCTATCCGTGATTTTTCTATTCTTTTTTATATGCAAAATATAGAAAGTATTGAAACGGCGTCGTTTAAAATGCTGCTGCTAACGGCGGATAAAATGAATAACCCGCAGGTGGCGCAACTGGTACGGGAATGCTACGACGAAGCCAATGAGGATAGGGTGCTGTTTAAAGAGATTACTGCAAATTATATTTGATAATCCTTTGTCTTCGCGGGATTTCACCAACGCTATTAAGTTGCGTCGCCATGCTAAGTTTTTAATGTGCCCGGTTGAGCGCATCACCAATGCAGGGTCCCTTCGGAGACCCTGCGAAAACGGGTAAATCTCCCGCCTATTTTAAAGTAGATTGGTACTCTTCCCTCAACTCCTGCAAACACCCGTTGCACAGGCATCCGTTATAACTGTTACTGATGTATTTAACTTCTTTTGCGTCTAACTGCGTTTTACCGCACACACACCTGGAGTAAGCATCAATCTTACATGCAATTCCTGCACCGCACCGGGTGCAAAACATTATTTCATCAATTAAATGCGGGCTTATCATTTTAATTATTAAGTGGTTAGGCGTAAACATAAAAAAAGAATGCCTGGCTGAAAATGATGAAGATCACAAATGTGAA
>CAZZUU010000272.1:0-5818 GCA_964657275.1 uncultured Mucilaginibacter sp.
ACAAGGAGTTACCTGTCCCCATAGCTTTTCGCGTGGCTGAAACGCCGGTGTTTTTGACGGCTGACTTTCGCGACAAGCTGATCTCAGCAGGCGAGGATATTATGGCCACGATCCTGCAACCCGACTTTAAAGAATTAACAGAACGCGCGATACCCGAAAAATGGAAGCTTGCCAATGAAAACGATCATCCGCATTTTATTGCGCTTGATTTTGGGATCTGTAAGGACGAAGCGGGCAATATCGTGCCAAAATTGATTGAACTACAGGGCTTTCCTTCGCTATATGGTTTCCAGGTTAGCCTCGCGGATGGTTTCAGGGAAAATTTTAATATATCCGATGATTGGACCATTTTCTTTAGCGGGCTTAACACGGCATCGTACATTAACCTGCTCAAAAAAACCATTGTTGGCAATTATAAGCCGGAAGAAGTGGTTTTAATGGATGTTAACGCCCCTCATCAAAAAACAGCAGTTGATTTTTACGTTACGCAAAAGTACATAGGCACCCCGGTAGTTTCATTAACCGATCTTGAACAGGACGGCAAACAATTATTTTATCGCCAAAACGGCGAAAAAAAATTAATAAAACGCATTTATAACCGGCTGATCTTCGATGAGATTGATGACGACCCTGAAATTTTTAATAAGGTTGTTGATATCAGGCAGCCGCTGGACGTGGAATGGATAACGCATCCTAACTGGTTTTATCGCGTAAGCAAATTCACAATGCCTTTCTTAAAAGGCGATTACATCCCTAAAACGCAGTTTTTGCATGCGCTAAAAGAAATCCCGGCTGACCTTGAAAATTATGTGCTCAAACCCCTGTTTTCATTTGCCGGACAAGGCGTAATTATCGACGTCACAAAAAATGACATCCAAAACATAAAGGATCCCGAGAACTGGATATTGCAGCAAAAGGTAAATTATGAGCCTGTTGTGGAGTCGCCTGATGGGAATGTAAAAGTGGAGATCAGGCTTTTATACTTGTGGCCCAACGGTGATGACAAACCAACATTAGCCATTAACCTGGCCCGTTTAAGCCGCGGAAAGATGATCGGTGTACGTTATAACCAGGATTTTGATTGGGTGGGCGGCACAATTGCTTTTATGCCTGGTTTGGGTTAGAAATTTGTTGAATGTGGATTTAAATTTCGCGCCATCTCTTTCCGGCTTTTCGCCTAAAAAACTAATCTCTAAACTCCAGCCTCTAATTAACTAACCTTAAACCAAATACTAATTCAGTTGTCTATACGTATATATATAAAATGTATTAAATTTGTGACATGAACATCCAGGTAGCTATAATTGTGGTATTGTTTGCAGCGGCTGTTTTTTACGTTTGCAGGTTAGTTTATAAAAACCTGTTTGCGAAGAAAAGCTGCGGTGATAATTGTAAGTGCGGTGTTGATTTTTCGGCAATTGAGCCAGGTAAAACCATAAATAAACGGTAAGTTATTTATAAACCTATACCAAATCAATTTACTAAAAATATTTAATGGCTGATAAACAGGTTTTTCAAACTGACACACCCGGCAGATGGATCCGTTTTAAATGGCTCAGTCGGGTAATGGGCATTGTACTGGTATGCAGTGTTTTGGCTGCGGTTGTAACCGTTACTTCAAAGCAGTATCCCACTTTACCCAATTTAAACCCTCCACCCAAAAAGCTAACCAAAGAGGAGCTTGAAAATTTAAAAAGGTCCCGTAAATACAAGGATTTTAAGATCGATAAGGCCGAGATCCAAAAACTCGCTAAAAGCAAGCATTTACACCAATTAAAGCGCCCCAATAATAAAGACCGCATAAACGCCGCTTTTTACCGCGCATGGGAGCCGCAGGCTTATAATTCATTGGTCGACCATATCAACAAGCTGGATATGGTGGTAAGCGAGGGACTTTATATTTTTCCGAAAAGGGATACCATCGTAGCTAACATTGACACAGGCCTTATAAATATTAACCGCAAATACCACAAGCCTGTATTACTCTCCATTTCGAACTACGTTAACTATAACAATGTTACCGGTGGCTATGATACCAAGGATGTGGAACGTATTATCAGGAGTAAGTCTCTGCGGGCCGGGTTTATTAATAGTATCGTCAGGCAATTGGCACGATTTAAATTCCAGGGCGTAAATTTGGATTTCGATAACATTAAAGACATTAACAGCAAAAATTACATTGCGTTTGAAAATGATCTTTATGCTATTTTACACCCCCAGGGTTACCTGGTTACCCAAAACGTAATACCTGATGATGATGCTTACAACCTAGAGCGTTTGCAGCATGTAAACGACTTTTTGTTTGTGATGGCCATTGACCAGCATAACGATGGAAGCAATGCAGGCGATCTTTCAAACCAACATTGGGTAGAAGAAATATTGGATGACGTTTGTACCCGCATACCCAGTGAAAAAGTAATCTTGACGGTCGCCGGCGGGGCTTATGACTGGCCCGAAAATAGTTTGGGTAAAGCAATTGGTTATCCGCAGGCTATTAGTACCGCGCAGGCAAATCATAGCAAAATCACTTACGATCCTAATTCGGCCAACCTTCATTATACCTATTTTGACCAGGACAGTCTGGAACATACTGTTTATTTTACCGATGCGGCTACCAATTTTAATGTTATCCGCATGGCGGATGATTGGGCTACTGGCGGTGTTGCGCTTTGGCGGCTTGGGTCTGAAGATCCGCGCTTATGGACATTTTTTCAAAAGAACTTATCGATCGATTCGTTGAGGAAGACCGGGGTTGATGTTAAAAGGCTAACCTCTGTAGGTTTAAATAACAAAATAGATTACGATGGTGAAGGCGAAGTACTCGACCTTGTGACCACACCCACTACGGGTCAAATAAACGTGCAGCTTGACACGATAGACTACATAATAACCAATCAGCAGTATATCAAATTACCTACAAAATATGTGATCCGTAAGTATGGTTACGCGCCCGGCAAAATTGTTTTAACTTTTGACGATGGTCCTGATCCGGAATATACCCCCCGCATACTCGATATCTTAAAACGGGAACACGTACCCGCTGCTTTTTTTGTGGTAGGATCAATGGCCGAAAAAAATATTCAGATCCTCCGAAGGGAGTATGATGAAGGCTATGAAATTGGCAACCATACATTTTTCCATCCGGATATTTCTACAATTAGTGTTGACAGGGTAAAGCTTGAGCTAAACGCCACGCGCAAGTTGATAGAATCTGTAACAGGCCGAAGTACCATACTATTCAGACCGCCATTTAATGCGGATTCAGAACCACAGACGCTGGCGGAGGTTATCCCGGTAGCAGAAAGCCGCAAGCAAAGTTATATCAATATTGGTGAATCCATAGATCCGTGGGATTGGCAGCCCGGTGTGACCGCAGACAGTATTATTGCCCGCACCATACGGCAAAAGGATGCCGGTTCTATGCTGCTGCTTCATGATGCAGGCGGAGACACACGGGAAGAAACTGTAAAAGCGTTGCCCGAGATTATTCATTATTTTAAAAGTCACGGTTACAAGTTTACTACCATAGCCGCAGTACTGGGCAAAACCAAAGCCGACCTGATGCCGCCGATAAAAGACGATGCTAACTCCGGCGTGTTGGGTTCGTTGTATAACCTGGCGATACAGGCCTATTTTTATGGCAACTGGTTTTTAATCTACCTGTTTTTATCGGCTATATTTTTGGCTGTGGGTCGCGTTGTATTAATTGGTGTGCTTGCAACAAGGCAGTATATCGAAAATAAAAAGCTAAACCGTGCAGTAGTAGATTTATCGCTGTTACCGGCTGTAAGCATTATAGTACCGGGCTACAATGAAGAGGTTACTGCCATCAAAACAATAGAGAGTTTACTTAAAACCGATTACCCTTTATTCGAAATAATTTTTGTTGACGACGGATCAAAGGACCGCACTTACGAGTTGGTAAGTGAAGCATATGGAGATCATCCGATGGTGAAGGTATTAACCAAGCCTAATGGCGGCAAGGCGACTGCCCTTAACTTCGGGATAACCCATGCACAATATGAGTTTGTGATTTGTATTGACGCCGATACGCAATTAAAAAATGATGCCATATACCACCTGATGACCTATTTTACCGACCAGGAAATCGGCGCCGTTGCAGGTACGGTCAAGGTAGGGAACGAAAACAATATGATCACCTTATGGCAGTCTATTGAATACATTACTGCTCAAAATATGGATCGGCGGGCTTTTGATCTTATCAACAGTATTACGGTAGTTCCGGGTGCTATAGGTGCGTTTCGCAAATCAGCTATATTCAAAGCAGGCGGGTTTACTTTTGATACGCTTGCCGAGGATTGCGACCTTACCATGCGCATTTTAAAGCAAGGTTATGTGGTAAAAAACTGTGCTGAAGCAATAGCTTATACAGAGGCCCCTGAAACGCTTAGTGCTTTATTAAAGCAACGCTTTCGCTGGAGCTTTGGTGTGATACAAAGTTTCTGGAAAAACAGGAATGCCCTATTTAATAGAAAATATAAGTTTTTTGGCATGGTGGGGATGCCTAATATCCTGGTATTCCAGATTGTGCTTCCCTTATTTTCGCCTTTGGCGGATCTGATGATGATCATCGGATTATTCGGTGAGAAACCCGGCAGGATATTGATCTACTATGCGGCTTTTGTTTTAATAGACTTCGTTGTCGCTATTATCGCATTCCGTATGGAAAAAGAGGATTATAAAAAGCTGGTTTACATCATTCCCCAACGTTTTATTTGGCGTCAATTAATGTATTATGTGCTCTTTAAATCAATCCGCAAAGCATTGAAAGGCGAACTTAGCGGATGGGGCGCTTTAAAACGTACCGGCAATGTGGTTATCAAAAAGGATGAATTGGTGAGTAGTGAGTAGTAAGTGGGCAGCAGTGAGCGGTGAGATTACGAAGTTCTTGAAACTTCGTAAATCTGATATATTTTATTCCGCTTTCACGCCCGTTGCCGCCCAAAATGTTAGATAGCCTGGTTTAGTCTTGCCAATCTCTATACTTTTAAGTGTTTTGGAAGGATCGGGACGAAGTTTTAAAAGGTCGATATTATGATGATCTTTTTCGGCCATTTTACTTTTATTGTTCCATTTCGCCATATCGTGGGCCAGGTAGCAAAAGTTAGGATCGTTAGCCGCAATATCCAAATACCAGTCAGGAATTACGTAATCCTTTTCTTCTATACCGTTGGTGTAATTAAGCTTAACATGCAGCGCAATTGCGCCCTCGGCGCTGGTTAAAGCAAGATAAACAGCACTGTATTTAGTTTTTGGAACCGCAAACTCTATTTCGCTCGCGCCTATCATACCGCACGCCTGGTCGCGCAAACTATCATTATTGGAATAATATAATTTAATTTCGGGGTGCGATTCGTTTGCAGCATAAACCGGGTTATCGGCCAATGCATGTGGGTCCTTATCTCCGTTAAATAAAGCTGCCGAAAGCGTGAAATAACCATCGGCAGTACCGTCGCCATCTACGCCCTTGCTCCAGGGCATTAATTTATTATTGGTTAAAGTGCTTACGGGCCTTCCATTCAAAATTTTACTAATGTTTATTTGAACAACGCCGCCTGTCTTTTTCATTTTAAAAGCCACGCCGGTTACCAATGCCAAAAAGGCCATAAAAAAGGCTAATATTTTCATCCTAAGTTAATTATGTGTTGATGGGTTTATAATAATTACAAGATGGGAAAAATTTAACATAAGTAAATCCAATGCTAAAAAAAATGTGCTTTTCCACTGAAAAATGACTCGCTTTCGGCAAAGAAATTAACAGACGAATTGCACAAAGTGTTAATAACTTTAGTGGTAG
>CAZZUU010000273.1:0-5812 GCA_964657275.1 uncultured Mucilaginibacter sp.
ATCTGCACCGGTAAGCCCGATGGCGTTATTGCCGAAACGCTGTAATTGCGCCACAATATTTTTATTGATTAGCCCGCCGTAAACCATGGTTACCACCCGCAGTGTTTCGATATCTGTTATCCGGCGGCCATCCACCAGTTTAGGCTCAATGCCCAGTGTTTCAGATAGCTGTGTTGCTACCTTACCACCGCCATGTACCAATATTTTATATCCGTCGAGCGAGGTGAAATCCTTTAGGAAATTGTGGAGATTTTCTGAATTATCGATCACATTTCCGCCAATTTTTATGATATGAAGGCTTTGGTTAGCTCTTTTATCATTGGCTTGTGCAGAAAGTGTATCAATTTTAGTCATTTTAGGTTCTGGATTACGAAATGGAAGTTAAAAAGCTTCCATTATAATCCCTTTGCCGTTAAAATTAATAAAAAAGCACAGGTTTTTTAAACAAAAGTGTAAAAAAGTGATTGTTTAGCGTGAGTTGTGAATAGCTAATAGTGAAGTAGTGGGCTTAAAGATTGGTGTTTTTATCTTTCAAAATGAGCCGGTCACAATTCATTAATCAAATTTAGTTAACCAAACGAAACCGTGTGTTAACAAAGAATTGCTTATAATTGAAATTTACAAGTCTATATGTTTACCGTTAGTCCGCAGGAAAAAAATAATCAATCAAAACCACGTGTAGTAATAATTGGCGGAGGATTTGGAGGATTATCATTAGCAAAGAAGTTAAAAAATGCGCCGGTAGAGGTGTTGTTGATTGATAAGCACAATTACCACACGTTTCAGCCCTTACTTTACCAGGTGGCTATTGGTTCTATTGAGGCCGATTCAATTGGTTTTCCGATCAGGAGGATCTTTACCAAACACGATAATTTCAGCTTCAATATGGCTGATGTACAAAATATAAGTCCGGAAATCAGTACTATTAATACCAATATCGGGCCTATTCATTACGATTATCTGGTAATAGCAACAGGCTCAAATACCAATTTCTTCGATAATAAAGAAATTGAGCATTTTGCCATGCCGATGAAAAATATTCCTGAGGCATTGAATATCAGGAGCCTCATTATCCAAAACCTGGAAACTGCGTTAGTTACTACAGACATGAAGGAAAAGTTTGCCCTGATGACCTTTGTAGTCGTGGGAGGAGGCCCCACCGGTGTTGAACTTGCCGGGGCATTGGCCGAAATGCGGCATCTTGTGTTAGACAAAGATTATCACAGCTTGAGTAAATACGACATGCGGGTTCATCTGGTGGAGGGTAAAACAAAATTGCTTGCCTCTTTTTCGGCGGAAGCTTCAAAAAAGGCGGAGGAGTTTTTGGAGCGCGGCGGCGTAAATATCCTGAAAGGTGTACATGTTGAAAGCTACGATGGCCTTGAGTTAAAAATAGATAATGGAAAGGTTTTTAAAACCCGTAATGTACTTTGGGCAGCGGGGGTGAAGGGTGAGATACCTGAAGGAATGCCCGTTAATAGTATTACAAAAGGCAACCGGTTATTTACGGACACAGTAAATCGTGTGAAAGGGTATGACAATATATTCGCGATAGGGGACGTTGCCGCTACCATCACCGATCAAACACCAAATGGTTATCCCGGTGTAGCGCCTGTTGCAATTCAGCAGGGTGAATGGTTAGCTAAGAATATTGTTCATTTAATAAAAAAAGAAGCTACCGAACCTTTTAAATATGTCGACAAAGGTTCATTAGCTACAATCGGTCGTAATAAGGCAGTCGCGGATATCGGTAAGCTGCATTTCCAGGGATTTTTTGCATGGTTGCTTTGGGGAGTTGTGCATATTATGTCACTGGCGGGCTTTACCAATAAAGGGATTATATTTTTAAGCTGGGCAATGAACTACTTTACCAAGAATAGCGACAATCGGCTTGTGGTAAGATATTTCAATACGGAAACAAGGATGACGGAATCGGAGGCGAAGTGATACTTTCTTCGAGGCTACATTTTTAACGATGCCATATAAGCGGCAACATCTTTCTCATTATTATTTTCAGAATGGGATAACTCATTGATAATGCTTTCCCGTTCCGCGGCAGTTTTATTCTGGCTCAATTTCTTTTTGGCTTGCAGTTCGTCAACCACGATTTCAAAAGCGACAATGCCCTTCATCATATTTCGCTTAAAAACATCAGGCAAGCTATTCCAGTGCTTTAAATAATCCGCTTCAAAAGATTCAATTGTTTGTTTTAACAACGCCGCTTTATCAACTTCGCTATCCAGCAAAATGCAATCACCATAGGCATGCACCGCCAGGTAATTCCATGTGGGCACGCTCTCTGCTTTTTCGTAATGTTTTGGTGAGATATAAGCGTGCGGTTCCGTAAAGATAACCAGCGCACGATTATTCACAATATTATTTGATTGCGGGTTGGCCTTCGCAAAATGGGATTTTAATATGATTTTATCTTCCCTTAGAGTTATGACGAATGGCAGGTGCGTAGCAGTAGGAACATCACCCTTTACAGTTACAATCGTTGCAAAACTATAGCGCTGCATAAAGCTGACAGCTTCCTGCTGATCATCGAACTTGTTTGTGGAGGGGATATACATTTGAGATCGTCTGAACCCGAATTGTTGGAATTAGCGAATTTACAGAATGAAATTTGAACTGACTCAATCGAACAATCAACTTAGTCCTTCAAGCATCCTCTTTAACACCGCTTGCGCTGCCCACACACGGTTGCCGGCCTGATGAACAACTATTGAGCTTTTGCCATCTAAAATCTCATCAGATAACTCCAAATTACGCCTTACTGGTAAACAGTGCATCACTTTAGCCTGGTTAGTGATCTTTAACTTTTCGTTGGTCAGCATCCAGTCTTCATTGCCGGGGAATATCTTACCATACGGCTCATAAGCCGACCAGTTTTTTACATAGATAAAATCGGCATCCGCTAAAGCTTCCTCCTGGTTGTTTGTTATCGTAGCTCCCGGCGTAAAATCGGTATTTAATTCAAACCCTTTTGGATGAGCTATGGTAAAATCAACAGCCGCCTTGCACATCCATTCGGCAAAGGAATTGGGCACAGCCTGCGGCAAAGGTTTTATATGGGGCGCCCAGGTGAGTACAACTTTAGGGCGTAGGCGTGTTTTTAATTCTTCTATAGTAACTAAATCAGCAAGACTTTGCAGCGGGTGACGCGTAGCCGATTCAAGGCTCACCACCGGAACACCACAAAACTGAACGAATTTGTTAAAGATCATTTCGTTATAATCTTCATCACGGTCCTTTAATCCCGGGAACGAGCGCACACCGATGATATCCGCATATTCACCCATAACCGCCGCCGCCTCCCGAATATGTTCCACAGTGGTACCGTTCATAATCACATTATCGCGCAACTCCAACGCCCAGCCTTCTTTATCCATGTTCAGCACCATCACATTCATACCGAGGTTAAGCGCCGCTTTTTGGGTACTCATGCGGGTACGCAGGCTTGGGTTTAAAAAAACCAGGGCCATCGTTTTATTTTTACCCAATTGCTGGTACGCATAAGGATTTTGCTTTAGCTGCAATGCTTCTTTCACAAGTGCATCTATGTCAGGAACATCATTTACAGAAGAGAATAATTTCATAATGCCTCACCTAAATCCTCTCCAAAGGAGAGGACTTTTTATTAGTTCATTAATATAATAACTTTAATTCAATGCAATTGTAAATGCTTCTAAAAACCTGTCCGCATGGGCTTTGGTTAAGTTCAATGCAGGCAATAGTCTTATCACATTTGGTTTGGATTCACCGGTAAATATATGGTGCTTAAACAGTAAATCCTTACGCACTTGTGTCAATTCTGCAGGCAGGTCAATACCAATCATCAATCCCCGTCCGCGCACTTCTTTTACCTGTTTAAATTTTTTGAGTTCGTCAATTAAATATGCGCCTACTGTTGCGGCATTTTGCATCAGGTTGTCCTGTTCCATCACTTCCAGTACTGCTAAACCCGCAGCGCAGGCCAAATGATTACCGCCGAACGTAGTTCCCAGCATACCATAAGCGGGCTGAATTTTTGGCGATATAATAATGCCCCCAACCGGAAAGCCGTTACCCATTCCTTTTGCCATCGTGTAAATATCTGCGTCGACACCTGCAAAATCATGCGAAAAGAATTTACCTGTACGCCCATATCCGCATTGCACGGAATCGGCAATAAAAACTGCGTTGTGCGTATCACACAGCGTCCTTATTTTTTGCAAGAAGCTTTCGTTAGCCACATGTATCCCGCCAACGCCCTGTATCCCTTCTATGATTACTGACGAAATTTCATTTTCGGCAAACGCCTGTCCCAAAGCCGCTTCATCACACCAGGGCAAAATTAGCGCATTATCGGTTTCATTAACCGGTGCAATAATTTTAGGATTATCGGTAACTGCCACGGCCAACGAAGTACGGCCATGAAATGCCCCTTTGAACGATATAACCTTCTTTTTACCATTATAAAATGACGCCAATTTTAAAGCATTCTCGTTAGCCTCGGCACCCGAATTACACAAAAATAACTGGTAATCTTCCTTGGCAGACACATGACCCAATTTTTCGGCCAGTTGTTTTTGCAATGGTATTTCAACAGAATTGGAATAGAAACCGATCTGGTGCAGCTGATCTTCCAATCGTTTTACGTAATGCGGATTGGTATGGCCGATTGATATAACGGCATGGCCGCCATATAGATCCAGGTATTCCTGGCCTTTGTCATCATAAACTAAGCTGCCAACACCTTTAACGATGTTGATCGGATTAATCGGGTAAACATCAAATAGTTTCATAGGCCCCAAACCCCTAAAGGGGCTTTAAAAATTAAAATTTAATTAAAATATAATCGCCACCCTGCTTCCCCCTTCAGGGGGTCAGGGGGCTAAAACCCTGTTGCCTTCAGCCTTAAACCCGCCTTTTCATCTAGCCCAAACATCAAATTCATATTTTGTACTGCCTGACCTGATGCTCCTTTTAACAGGTTATCTAAAATACTGATGATCAAAAGTTTGTTGCCGTGTTTTTTGACCTGTATAAAACATTTGTTGGTATTTACTATTTGTTTTAAATCAATATCATGACTGGTTACATGTGTAAAAGGATGATCATGATAAAAATCCTGGTAAAGCTTTAATGCTTCAGCATCTGTCAGATCGCAATCAATATAGGTTGACGCAATGATTCCCCTCGTAAAATCTCCCCGGTAAGGGATAAAGTTAATAGCCTGGTTAAAATCGGCTTGTAACTGGTTTAACGACTGGCCGATTTCCCTTAAGTGTTGATGCTCAAATGCTTTATAAACGGATAGGTTATCATTACGCCACGTAAAATGCGTGGTCGCCGAAGGACTTTGCCCTGCGCCCGTTGAACCCGTTGTAGCTGTGATGTGAACTTCGCTGTTAAGTAAACCTTTTGAAGCCAACGGAAGCAGCGCTAACTGCAAACAGGTAGCAAAGCATCCCGGGTTAGCTATATTTTGAGCCTTTTTAATATCCCCGCGATTTAACTCGGGCAAGCCGTAAACAAAGTTTTTACTTTTGAATTTTGAATTTTGACTTAACCTGAAGTCCTGGCTCAGGTCGATGATCTTTATATGATCGGGGATGGGGTTAGCTTCTAAAAACTTTTTAGCGTCGCCGTGTCCCACACAAAGGAAAAGTACGTCGATATTAAAGGCCAGCTCGGCTGCAAATTTTAGATCGGTATCGCCAAACAGATCGGAATGCACGTCATAAACATGGTTACCGGCATTGCTGGTGCTATGTACAAAAGCTATTTCAACGTTCGGATGATTAAGCAGTATACGCAGCATCTCACC
>CAZZUU010000274.1:0-5800 GCA_964657275.1 uncultured Mucilaginibacter sp.
CATCAAGCGCGCCTCTGAAAATGTACGGGAAGCCTAACACATTATTTACCTGGTTGGGAAAATCGGAGCGACCGGTTGCCATAATAATATCTTTACGGGCTGCGGTTGCCAGGTCATAAGAAATTTCGGGCTCGGGATTCGCCATTGCAAATACGATCGGGTTTTTTGACATACCGCGCAGCATGTCGGGCGTAACCACATTTCCTGCCGAAAGGCCAACAAAAACGTCGGCATTTTTCATGGCCTCTGCTAACGACCCTATGTCCTTACGGGTGGTGGCGAATTCAAGGCGTATATTGTCAAGGTCGGTACGTTCGGGCGTTATTAAACCGTTAATGTCGAGCATTACCAGGTTCTCTTTTTTTACGCCGAGTGCGAGGTACATCTTTGAACACGATACCGCAGCAGCGCCGGCGCCGTTAACCACCATCTTTATTTTATCCAGCTTTTTACCCTGAATTTCGCAGGCGTTTAACAATGCCGCGCCCGATATGATGGCCGTTCCATGCTGGTCGTCATGCATTACCGGGATTTTCATCTCCGCTTTCAGCCTGCGCTCAATTTCAAAGCAGGTTGGCGCCGATATATCCTCCAGGTTAATACCACCGAACGTAGGTTCAAGGGCTTTAACAATATTTACAAACTCGTCAACAGTTTTTGCGTTAACCTCCAGGTCAAAAACATCAATATCCGCATATATCTTAAACAGCAGGCCTTTGCCTTCCATTACAGGCTTGCTTGCTTCAGGGCCGATGTTCCCTAATCCCAACACGGCCGTACCGTTAGTGATCACACCAACCAGGTTGCCCTTAGCGGTATATTTATATACATCATCGGGATTATCTGCAATACGCAAGCATGGTTCTGCAACGCCGGGCGAATAGGCCATACTGAGGTCGCGCTGCGAATTTGTGGGTTTGGTAGGTACTACCTGTATTTTTCCGGGACGCCCTTTCGAGTGGTAATTTAAAGCATCCTGGTTACGGGTGGGTTTGTTCATCTTCTCCATTTCAAGTACTCAAAATTACAATTCTTTTTAGCTGAAAAGGGAAGTATAACGATTAAAGATTATGCAGAAAAACAAGGTTAAATAACCTGTCGATATTAAGAAGTTATTACCCGCGGCTGATCCTGATAGTCATCCCCGGCTGCAAATGGGCTTTTTTTAATCCGTTTAATGATTTTATCTGCTCAATTGAAGCACCGTCGAATTTTGCTGCAATCCCGCTAAGGGTATCTCCCCGCTTAACTTTATAGGTAATGTAACTGTGGCGACTTTTTGATGGAGCTTTGTCCTCCACATCATCTGTTGGCGCGCTTAGTTTTAACCGCTGGCCAACAACTGCCCTATTGCTGTGCAGGTGGTTCCAAACTTTTAAATCCTGTACATCAACGCTGTAATCATCGGCAATATCGCCCAGCGTTTCCCCTCGTTGTACTTTGTGGTACGCTGGTTTCTTTTCGGGTGTATTATCCTGGTAAGCGGCATGCATTGCCTGCGGCGCAGCGGCCGGTAAGTTTGAGCCATTAAGTGCCTCATACAATGCACTGTATCTCGCCTTATCAATTTGAGGGATCACCATACGACGCGGGGCCTGTGGCGTGCCATTAATTATCTGGCGCTTATAAGCAGGGTTTAAATTGGCTAACTGCTGTACATCTATATTCAATGCGCGCGAAACAGTACTTAGCATCACATATTTATTTACCAGCACCGTATCGGTTTTAAAGGCAAAGCTGCAGGGCTGTGGTATAATATTGTGTTTGTTATAGTAATTCATTACATAAGCCACGGCAATAAATGCTGGCACATACCCACGCGTTTCCATCGGTAAATATTGGCGGATAGACCAAAAATCAGCAGCGCCGGCTTTTTCTATTGCATGTTCAACATTGCTTTTACCGCAGTTGTACGATGCAATGGCCAGCAGCCAATCGCCAAATTCTTCATAAGCATCTTTCAAATAAGCAGCGGCAGCATAGCTGGCCTGTATCGGGTCGCGGCGGTCATCCACATAATCGTCCATGTTTAACCCGTAAATTTTAGCGGTGGTAAACATAAACTGCCATGGGCCGGTAGCGCCTACCCTCGATACAGCTAACGGATCGAGTTTTGATTCAACTATGGATAAGTATTTTATTTCTTCGGGTATGCCCGCATCGCGAAACGCCTTTTCATATATCGGGAAGTAATATTTCGATAAACCCAGAACATGGCCCATTTCATCGCGGTTATGCGCGTAAATGTCTATATAGCTTTGCACGTACTCATTATAATCTAACGGCACATCTTTTTGTATAGAATCTAAACGTCGTTTAAAAATGCCGCTTTGGTGCGGAAGCGGCGCCGGCTGATTAACAATAGGTACTATTACGGTATCAATGTAAATGCCGGTATTTGTTTCCTGGAAAGTTTTGGTGTTTACAAGAGCGGGGGAAGCCTTAACAATTTGCAATAATAAAAAACACAAAATCAGCGTAAATAATTTCTTCATTATTTAGGGAACTTGGTTAAGTAAAATGCTTTTTTAGAAAGCCTTTTTACGAATTTATTAATTTTTTTATAGTTCGAGGAAATATTTAGAAAAATTTAACAATTCCTGTTCCTCAAAATGGCGCGTTAACAATTGTAACCCTAACGGCAATCCCTTACTGTTATTGCCTGCGGGTATTGAAATTGCGGGGGCGCCCGTTAAAGATGCTTGTACGGTAAAAATGTCAGAAAGATATGTTGTAACGGGATCTTTTTCCTTTTTTCCGATGGGGAAGGCGGGTTCTGGAGCGGTGGGCAACAATATAAAATCGTATTCTCTTAAAATTTCATCTGTTTTTTCCCTTATCAACCGCCGTACCTTTTGGGCCTTGGCGTAATAGGCATCGTAATAGCCGCTGCTCAGTACAAAAGTGCCCAGCATAATGCGGCGCTTTACTTCTTTACCAAAACCTTCGGAACGCGACCGCTTATAAGTGGATTGCAGATCAGTGGCCGCGGGGCTGCGATAGCCGTAATGTACCCCATCATAACGCGAAAGATTTGAGGAGGCCTCGGCCATTGCTAAAATATAATAGGTGGGAACAAGGTAGTCGAGGTGATCAAAGGCAATGGGTTTAACTGTATGGCCTTCGGCGCGCAGTTTTTCTATAGCCAGCGTAAGGGCATTTTTCACCTCAGTGTCTACTCCGGGGCTTGATAACGCCTGTTGTAAATAGGCTATATTTTTTTTTGATGATGGCTTTAGCCGATCGCTGAATGACGGCGGGGCAGTAGTTGATAACGTACTGTCATATTCATCGGGCCCGGCAAGTATCTCCAGCAAAATGGCTGCATCTTCTACCGATTTGGTGATGGTTCCAACCTGGTCAAATGACGACGCGTATGCGATGATGCCGTGCCGGGAAATGCGGCCGTAAGTGGGTTTTAATCCCACCAATCCGCAAAAGGAAGCTGGTTGCCGAACGGAACCGCCCGTATCGGTGCCCAAGGCGGCATGACACATACCCGCCTGAACCGCAACAGCCGATCCGCCTGACGATCCGCCTGAAACCCGTGTTTCGTCGGCATAGTTTTTTACCGGTCCAAAATATGAATTTTCATTGGAGGCGCCCATTCCAAACTCATCGCAGTTACATCGCCCTATTATTATTGCATCTTCGGCCAGTAGCCGTTCAACAACGGTTGATGAATAAATAGAAGTGAAATTTGTTAAGATTTTAGAGGAGGCATTTATTTTATGCCCTTTGTAGCAGATGTTATCCTTAATGGCAACAACCATTCCGGCCAGCCGGCCTGCGGCGCCCTGTTTTATCCGCAAATCAACTTTTTTGGCAGCGGCCAGCGCCTCGGCTGCAAATACTTCATTGAAAGCATTTAAATGAGCGTTTAAAGCAATATTATCAAGGTAACCCTGTACCAGTTTTTCAACAGAAGTTTCCCCGCTTTTAATCCCGCTCTTTATTTCTTTTAAAGAGGTATAAGATTTGGTCATGCGGCTAAAATAAAAAACTTATCCGTTGAAAGTATAATAATCAACAGATAAGTTTATAAAGTAAGTATATGCAGGCGATACTACCGGTTTAAATTAAACCCGTGGCTTGTCGCCGGTATTGGTTGTTGTGTTGTTGTTAGGCGCGTTGGTATTTGTAGGCGTAGGTTCGCTGCTGCTTTCGCCGTTTTGCGCGTCTTTAAACTCCTTCATTCCCCTTCCTAAACCTTTCATTAGCTCCGGAATTTTTTTACCCCCAAAAAACAGCAATAACGCCAGTACGATAAGGATAATATGTTGTGGCTCAAACAGTCCCATAATTTATAAATTAGTGTACGTTAATATTTTTATGAATTTTTAATTAGTTCGTTAGTCGTTCCTTCGCTTGTATGCAAATCTGTTGCGTGATTTTCATTAACTGTATGCCCGGCAGACTCGGTATTCGTTTCCGTCACATTTGCCGCACCATTATTTACGTGATTTTCATTAAAAGGGATTGTATTTTGTACAACAGGATGACTTTCTGGTGCAGTGGTGTTCTCAGTTATTTGATTTTGAGCAGCTTTTTCCAATGCTTCTTCAGATCTTTTTTCCTCAAAGCTATTTATCTGGTTATTGATCTCCCGCTTCACGCCGTCTGATGCATCTTTAAAATCTCTTATCCCTTTCCCTACAGTTTTTGCGATTTCCGGCAACTTGTCCCCGCCGAACAGCATCAAAGCAAAAAATGCGATGACCAGCATATCGGTTGAAAAAAGGTTACTGAAAAACAAAAGAATTAAAAAATGCATAATCTCTTAATAATTAAGGTTACAAATATAAACAATTAAACATTCATAACATTTTTATGGCTAATTTGATGTCAGCCATATTTTAGGGTTTACAGCAGTTGTGCCTTTGTATAACGAAAAACTTACAATGGCCTCACCTGTTGATGAATCTGACGCGGCTGAACCTATAACTTCCTTTGTACTCACTTTTTGGCCCTGTTTTACGTTGTATGACCGCAGATTAGAATACGCTGTGAAATACTCCCCATGCTGTATCACAACCAAATATGTACCGCTTATGTTTGAAATACTTTTTACCTCGCCCTGGAACACTGCCCTTACCGATGCGCCCGGGTTTGTTTTAATATCCCAGCCAAAACTCTCGTTTTTGATGCCATCTGTGTCATAATAAATTCCAAACCCTTGTTTGAGCTTTCCGTTAGCAACCGGCCAGGGCAACGATCCGCGGTTACCCAAAAAGTCGTTAGACAATTTCGCTGCTTCGGGTGTTGCATTCAAAACTTCGCTGGTACTTGAGTTCTTCGTAATAGTTTTCGTCCGTGGTGCGGGCGGTTCTTTATTCTCAGCTTTTGCGTCAGCGGCAGCCTTTGCATCGGCCCTTGCACGTTCTTCGGCCCTGCGCCTTGCTTCTTCAATTTCCCTGCGTATAGCTGCGTTAATTTCGCGGTTAGTTTTAGCTATTTTCCGTTGTACGTCCTGTTGCTGTTGCTTTAACTGACCTTCGTGTTTTGACAGGTCAGCTACAACCTGTACCTGGCTGTTTTTCTCTTTACCAAGTGTTGCTTTTTCCTTTTCCTGGTCTAACAGCAAATTATTTTTTTCCTTTTTATTTTTATCCAGCTCAACAATCTTAACGTGCAGCTCCGTTTGTGTTTCCTGTATATACCCTGCCTGCCGCTCGCGATAAGCGCCTATTTGCTGCAAATATTTTAAACGCTTGTAGGCCTGGTTAAAATCTTTGGCCGCAAAAACAAACATCAGCTTATTGTAAGCGCTTTGATTATGATAGGTAAAAAGAATCATTGC
>CAZZUU010000275.1:0-5791 GCA_964657275.1 uncultured Mucilaginibacter sp.
CATCAAATCGGCCGAGTTTATTTGCAGCAACACACAGGTATCTAAACTGCCGCCGCCGCTAAAGCCGGAGTACGCGTTCATAGGCCGCTCCAACGTGGGTAAGTCATCGCTCATTAATATGCTTACCGCGAAGAAAGGCCTGGCCAAAACATCGCAAACACCGGGTAAAACACAACTGATAAACCACTTTTTAATAAACGATAACTGGTACATTGTTGATTTACCGGGCTACGGCTATGCCCGTGCATCAAAAAGCAAAAAAGCAGACTGGGATAAATTTATACATACTTATCTTGATAAGCGTGAAAGCCTGCAATGTGTACTGGTATTGATTGACAGCCGGCTGGAGCCCCAAAAAATAGATGTTGAATTTTGCACATGGCTAGGCGAAAAGGGGCTGTCATTTGCAGTCGTGTTTACCAAGGCTGATAAACAATCATCATTAAAGACCGATCAAAACGTGGCGAAGTTTAAAAAATCGCTGCTTGCCATTTTTGAGGAGTTTTCGCCATATTTTATCACTTCCGCCGAAACGCAAACCGGGCATGATGAAGTTTTAAATTTTATAGATCAAATCAATAAAAACTTTGTTATACCCGAAATAAATTCTTCTCTTTAGCTTAAAACCAAACATAATATATCAATACAAAAACAATAACTATGAAAAGGACAGCACACGCCCACTGGAAAGGCACATTGAAGGACGGACAAGGAGAATTAACCACTCAAAGCACAACGCTTAACAACACCCAGTATTCATTTAAAACACGGTTTCAGGACGGAGTCGGCACCAATCCCGAAGAATTGATAGCTGCTGCGCATGCCGGTTGTTTTACAATGGCTATTAGTGGTGCATTAACCCAGGCGGGGTTTACCCCGAACGACATGAATACTGATGCCGTTTTAGAACTCGACCTGATAGCATTAGTCATCACGGGTATTCACCTGGAAGTAAAGGCATCGCCAATTGATGGTGTATCCGAAGAAAAATTCAAGGAAATTGCTGAAGGCGCCAGAGCAAATTGCATTATATCAAAAGCGCTGAACGTGCCCATTACAATGAATGTACAGTACGCCTGATAAATATTAAGAACGCAAAAGCCGGCACGTTAAATGTGGGATACAAATGTCCGCTATTAAACGTTCCGGCTTGTTTGTTTTATACCACTTCGGTATTCATTTCTTCCCATACACCGTTTGGCACAGTAAACGAGAATTGTGTGCCTTTGCCGAGGGTACTGGTTACCCAAATGCGGCCGTTGCATTTTTCAACAAGGTCCTTACAAAATAAAAGCCCCATACCTGTACCCGATTCATTTTGAGTGCCCGCCTTGCTATTTACCTTGCTCTTGAATATTTTGCTCAGTTGCTCGCCTGTCCTACCGGTACCTGTATCGGTTACCGTGATGATAAGATTGTGTTCATCATACGGTGCAGCCTTTACTTCTATCGTATCGTTAGCCTTCGAAAATTTGATGGCATTGGTAATTAAGTTACGCACTACAATACGTACAGAATTCGGGTCTGCCGATGCTAAAATATCGCCAGGGACATTATCAATTAGCCTGATACCTTTTAAACCGGCCTGTTCGCCGTAATTCTCTGTTTCGTAGGTTACTATGTCTTTCACATAAAAACTTTTAGCAGCACTGTCAAAATTATCCATCTGGCTGTTTATCCAAAACAGCAGCGTATCCAGGAAATCAGAAGTGTACTCCAGCTTCTTTAATACATTCGGGATCATCTCCAGCATCTGGTCATGTGATATCGATTCATCCTGTAAAAGGCTGAATAATCCCCGCAATGTGCTGAGCGGTGCCCGCAGGTCATGCGCCAAAACTGATATTAACCTGTCTTTTAGTGTGTTCAGGTCATTTAATTTCTGTGCCTGATCATCTAAATCGGTTTTTTGTTGAAGCACTTCCCTGTTTTTATCTTCCAGCATCGCGTTTACTTTTTGCTGTTCACGTTTCTGGCGGTAGTAAACCGTAGAAGTGGTGATCATCCCCAGAATGATAAACAGAAAGATAGCATTTATTAAACGTTGCTGTTTAATGCGCTGCTGATACGATTCGTCTTTTTGAAGCTGTTGTTTGGCCTGCTTATGCTCCTTATTTGCAAAATTAAATTCGAGGTTATAAGAGGTTAATTTTTGAATACTTTCGTTGTCGTTTAAGCTGTCTTTTAAATCGATATATTGTTTTAACGATTGGTAAGCCTGTTCATATTTGCCCAAACCGGCTAAAGTCTTGTTTAACTGGAGGGCGGCATTCGCCCTAACGGATAAGTTGCCTAATTTAGCGGCTAATTCCTGTCCCTTAATTGCATATTTATAGGCATTTTCAAAGTCCCCTTTAAGATTGTAAACAGTTGCGTAACCTATAAGGGTGTAGGCTTCATTGTAAACTATTTTATATTTATTGGAAATTTGTAAAGACAGGTCGAGGTATTTTATCGCAACGGTAAATTGGTTCCTGTTTGCATAACATAAACCTAAATCGGTGTACACTGCACTCATCCCTTCCTTATCATCCTGCTTTTGGGCAATGCTAATAGCCTTGGACAGATAGGTTATTGCGCCGTCGTAGTTTTTTTGAGCAAGCAATACTTCACCAATATTTTCATTAACTATTCCTATTCCCTGGAAATTATTGGAGGCTTCGTATGTTTTAAGGGCCTTTTCGTAGTAACCCAGGGCCTTCGGATAAACTTCTATTCCCTGCAACACAACGCCTATATCGTTATAGATGGCCGCCATTGCAGGCTTATTATGTGATTTCACATCAATAAACAACGCCTTGTAATAATAATCAAGAGCAGTAGATAATTGTCCTTCACTAAAATAAACGATCCCTATATTTTTATAACACAGGGCCGTATTTTGATCATTTTTTAGTTGTTTATAAATATCGAGCGCATTATTCAAATAATTAAGCGCCAATTTATAATTAGCCAACAGGTTATGTAACCGTCCATATACCGAATAGCAGTCGGCAAGACCTTTTTTATCATTTAAACCACTATAGATTAAGATTGCTTCATCCAGTTCTTTTTGAGCCTGGGCAAATTTTCCCATAAAATAGTTGGCGTGCCCGGTTTCCAGCAACGCGTTGGCGATCCCAGCCTTATAATTAATTTTGCGCGACAGCTCAATACTTTGCTCTCCATAAAAAAGCGTACTATCCGGGTAGGACTCGAAATAATCAGCAGCAAGCTTGTTTAACCTATTGATGTTTACGGTATCAGAAACGGCGTTGCTTTTTACAGAAGCAAGTAATGTTTTAAGACTATCAACCTGAACCTTATTGGTCATGGCAAGACAGCTAACAGAAATAAATAGAAAGGATAGCGCTAAAAATCGTTTCAAGGTTGAGTATTTTAATATAAATTAACAATATTGTTCCCTGTACGGCATTTATACGAATAAGGCAGTCGGTTTTGTTTGTCTTTTAAGATTATAAAATTTGTTGTTTTTAAGTTAACCAAAATTATAAAAACCACAAGAATAGTTTAACTAATAAGAAATATAAAAACAAAAAAGCCCGTTTTCATTATAAAAACGGGCTTTTTGATAATATTAGGATAACCTACTTCAAAGCGTTAACAAATTTAGTAAGCTTTGATTTATTGTTTGAAGCTTTGTTTTTGTGAATAACATTTTTCTTGGCTAAACGATCAAGCATCGAAATAACTTTAATTAAAAGCGGGCTTGCATCAGCTTTGCTGGTTGTGCCTCTTAATTTTTTTATGGCGTTCCTGGTGGTTTTAGCCTGGTACCTGTTGCGTAAACGCTTCGCAGCGTTAGAGCGTATCCTTTTTAATGATGATTTATGATTTGCCATTGTATAGCTTTTGTTATTCTTTTCTTTTTATTTTAAGGACTGCAAATATAGGATGATTATTTTAAAAATCAAACTCATTTTTGAAGATTGTTATAAAGTTAAAAAGTTGCAAGGTTAAAAGGTTTCGATGATGATTTTATAGCAGCTATTTTAATTGCATAGCTATAATCTTTAGAATGTTTCAACATTACAACCTTAAAACTATATTTGACCATGAAACACATCACCAGGTCAATAGCAGGGTTGTTAATAATCGTCACCTGCTCATCCTGGGGCTTCTACGCTCATTACCGCATTAACCACCTGGCAGTTTTTACGCTGCCAAAAGCGATGGCTAATTTTTATAAGGCCAATATCAACTATATAACCGCACACGCCGTAAGTGCAGATAAGCGCCGGTACGTGGATTCGACGGAAGCGCCGCGGCATTTTTTAAACGCCGATTACTACGGCAAAAAACCTTTCAGCAAAATTCCGCAGAACTGGGACGATGCTGCCATAAAGTATTCGGCTGATACGCTTATTAAATACGGCACATTACCCTGGGTAATTCAAAGTAATTATTACAGGCTGGTTAAAGCGTTTAAAGAACATGATACTACCGCTATTTTAAATACATCGGCAAACCTGGGCCATTATCTTGCGGACGCACATGTACCGCTGCACCTCACGCTAAACTATAATGGCCAGCTAACCAACCAGACTGGCATACATGCGCTATGGGAAAGCCGACTACCTGAGTTGTTTGGCGACCGTTATAATTATTACGCAGGCAAAGCCCGCTACATCCAAAATCCTTTGGCAGAAGCCTTTAAAATATGTTACAATTCGTTCAGGAGCGTGGATACGGTTTTATACGATGAGCGCGTATTGAACAGTCGTTTTCCGGCAGAAAAGAAATATACTTTTGTCCGACACGGGAAAAAAGCTATTAAAGACTATTCTGTAGCTTACGCTAAGGCCTATCAAAAAATGTTAAATGGCATGGTACAACGACAAATGCGTTTAGCCATATCGGCGGTGGGCAGTTATTGGTTTTCGGCATGGGTTGATGCAGGCCAGCCCGATTTAAACAAACTCATCAAACAGCCAATTACAGAAGCGGAAGCAAAAAAGCTCCGAATTGAAGAAGTATCCTACAAAAACGGGAAAATACCGGCTACAATTAATTAGCCGACCGCCTGGATTTGATTGCCGCATAAATTGGCGGTATAATAGATACCAGGATTATCGCTATGCCGATAAATGCAAAATGCGATTTAAAGAATGGTACATTACCCAATGTATATCCTGCAAACAGAAAAACAAGTATCCAGGCCGCGCCGCCGATAATATTATATAAACTGTATTTCAGGAAAGGCATTTTGCTTACGCCTGCAACAAAGGGCGCAATCGTACGGATAATGGGCATAAACCGGCTGAATATAACTGCCAACGCGCCGTGCTTTTCAAAAAAAGCATGTGTTTGCCGGTAATACTCCAGCTTTAATATCTTGTTATCTTCTTTAAATACTTTAGGCCCCAGGTAATGGCCCGCCTGGTAATTCACGGTATTCCCGGTAAATGCAGCTGCGATTAATATCAAAGCCAACAAAAAGATATTTAAACCGGTATCACCAGAAGCTATCAAAGCACCGGCTGCAAACAACAGCGAATCTCCGGGTAAAAAAGGGGTGACGACAAAGCCTGTTTCGGCAAAAATTATTACAAATAAAATAAGGTAAGTTAAACTATGATACTGGCTGATAATGGCAGCAAGGTGCTTATCAATATGCAGTATAAAATCAAAAAGGCTTTTAATGAGTTCCAATGCTGTTAGTTTGGGCAAAAGTATAAATAATTGGCTAATTGACCAGATTAAGGGCAAGAGAAAATATTTCTATTTATTGGTGATAACCCCTGCATTAAACGCAGCCGAATCTGTACGGGTGTTATAGCCAAATGCATAT
>CAZZUU010000276.1:0-5749 GCA_964657275.1 uncultured Mucilaginibacter sp.
TTCAGTAATTGTTCCTTTATTTTTTCCAGTTCCTCTTTCATGCCCACAACCAACTTCTGGATATTGGCATCATTCGCCTTTGAACCAAGTGTATTAATTTCGCGGCCTATCTCCTGGGAAATAAACCCGAGCTTTTTGCCATTGGCGTCGCCGCTTTTAAGGGTTTCATTAAAATAGTCGCAATGCGCCTTTAATCGGATCTTTTCTTCGGTGATATCCAACTTATCTATATAATAGATCAATTCCTGCTCAAAACGGTTTTGGTCAACTGCTTCGCGGCCCACCGCCTCCGACAAAAACTGGTTTAACCGTTCCCTGATCACCGGTATGCGTTTAGGCTCTTCAACTTCGATAAGCTCCAGGTTTTTCAGGATGATATTGATGCGAAACTTTACGTCCTGCTCCAGCACGTTGCCTTCGTCGCTCCTGAATTGCTGAAATGCGGACATCGCCTGTTTAAAGGTTTGTTCTACTATTTTCCATTCCTCTTCCGAAACCGTTTCCTCATCATACTTTACTACTTCAGGCAAACCCAGCGCGAGTTGCAGCAAATTGTTTGCGGGTTCGTTCAAATCAACGCTAACCGTTTTAAGTTGCTCGTAATAGTGCTTTAGCAGGTTGGTATCAATCCCGGCGGCGCTAACCGTGCTGCTTGCCTTTTCAACGTTAATTGACAGGTTTACTTTGCCGCGCTCTATTTGCTTATTGCAATCGGTACGCAACTGGAATTCTTTTTCAGCAAACGCCCTGGGCAGGCGAAGCGACAACTCCAGAAACTTGCTGTTTAGCGACTTTAGTTCGACGGTATATTTGGTATTGCCGGAGTCAAAGCTGGCAATTCCATAGCCTGTCATGGATTTTATCATGCGCAAAGATAATACTTTTGGGTATTAGTGCTTAAGCGTTAGCATTTGATATAAAAACGGTTCTTTTATATACCTTATGATGGCTCTTGTAATTGAATATGGCTGAATAAATTACAAATTTTCTAAACTGATTAGTTGATATGGTTCATAATTGACGTCCGTATTTCTCGCCATCTATTTAAAATAGTAATATAAATAAACCGCCAGTACCACCAGAATAAACAGATCCGAAACCGTCGCTAAAACTTCATTAGCACTTACAGGTTTTTTGATAATATGGTAAAAACCTGCTATACCCATATACAGGCCGCCGACAAAAGCAGCCGAACTTCGCCATTCGGGAATGAAAATGGAGATTACTGCGGTTAACCCGATACAGATGTTGGCAAAACCTAATTCACGCACTATAATCTGACTCTTTATTTCTTCTATATGAAAGATTTCCCGGGCTGTGAATGCCGGTTTCGTAACCTGCCGTATTCCCGCGGTTAATAATCTTAAGCCAATGGCCCAAAACACAAACCACTTGCCGGTTAGCGCAAGCAAACCTTGGTCATGGTTGTGGAAATATTCTATGGTTATTGAGAGTACCGGCAACACCAGCATTAGCAACAGTATGGAGTAAAAGTATAATTTATTCATTTATATTGCTTTATGTCAACCGTTTAAAAGGAAATACAATTATAGCAATAATCGATAAAATAAATATTCGCCGGCTTTTTTCATATATTGCCAGTGATGCTAAAACAAAAGCCGCTCAGTTACCCGGGCGGCTTTTGTTGACTATATTAGGTTTGAAATTAGGCTCAATAAGGGAAATCCTCGTCCGGCGTGCCGTTCGTTTCGTCGATCAGGTAATCGGTTTTCAAAGGCGTCCTGCTCCTGTCATCATTCTCAAAATCGGTCTTTCGGCCAAGCAGTGTAAAGTTTTCAGCTACTACTTCGGTCGTGTATTTTTTAACCTTCTCTTTGTCTTCAAAGGATCGGGTACGCAATTTGCCTTCTATATACACCAACTTACCCTTTTTTAGGTATTTAGCAGCCACATCGGCAAGGCCTCTCCACATCACAATATTGTGCCATTCGGTTTGCTCAACCTTGCGGCCATCCTTGTTATAAGTTTCGGAAGTTGCGAGCGGAAAACTAACTACAGATACACCACCTTCTAATTGGCGGGCTTCAGGGTCTTTACCCAGGTGGCCTACCAATATAACCTTGTTGATACCAGACATGTTTTATTTAGATAAAAATTATATTACAAATTAAAATAATTTTTTATAAATATAAAAATGATTTTTGGCAATGCAAGTTTTTCTAAATTTTCAATAGGCGTAAAGAACCAGTTTTCGTCCATTTTAACCGGCCTGTTTTTGATTTTTATAAGGCGAACATACAGCCGCTGATGGGTGAGTATATGTTTTTTAACTTCGGATATTTCTAAGATTTCGACGTTTTTTCCGAAATGTTCTTTGGTGGCGGATAAATTGAGCAATTCAGGAGGCGGGGTAAGCGACGAAGTTTCTATGAGGGGCAGGTCGTACATATTTGCCCAAATATCTGTTTCGCCCCGTTTGTTCATCAGGATAGTTTCGCCATCCGTTATTAAGAAATAGTTAAAAAATCTTTCCTTGATTTTAAGTTTATTGAGCTTTACCGGCAGCGAAGTTGTGGCATTATTTAAAAAAGCGTAACATTCGGATCGCACAGGGCATACGCCGCAAGCCGGGTTTTTGGGTTTGCACAACATCGCACCAAACTCCATCATCGCCTGGTTATGCAAAGCCGGGTGTTGTTTATTCAATAACTGGTTTGCAATGGCCTGGAAATCTTTTTTGCCTTTTGTACTGTTTATGGGTTCGTTAATACCAAAATAGCGGGCTATCACCCGGTACACATTCCCATCGACCACTGCCCGCGCCTCATTGGCTGAAAACGACGCTATTGCCGCGGCAGTATATTCGCCGATACCTTTGAGTTTTAATAGTTCGTTATAACTGTCGGGGAATTTGCCATTATATTGTAGTTGTACCAGTCGGGCGGTTTTAAGCATATTGCGGCCCCGTGAATAATAGCCCAGGCCCTGCCATAATTTTAAGATATCGTCCTCATCTGAAGCGGCAAAACTGGTAACATCCGGGTATCTTTCGAGAAATCGGTAAAAGTAGGGAAGGCCCTGTTCCACACGGGTTTGCTGCAAAATAATTTCCGATAACCATATCACATAAGCATCGGTTGTATTGCGCCAGGGCAAATCGCGTTTATTTTGTTGATACCATTGTACGAGTTCGTCGCCAAAATTCATTGCACCGCAAAGGTAGCGCAAAGTGGGGGCTTTTAAAGATCAAATACACCTAACACGGTGAAATTTAGCCCTTAATAAAAAAAATGTGTTAATTATTTCAATCTTTATGAATAAAGAGATACTTTTGCAACCCCAAAACAGTTAAGTAATTATAAAATAAATAAAAGAAAATCAGATATGACTAAGGCAGAAATTATAACTGAAATCTCATCCAAAACAGGAATTGAGAAAGTGGACGTACAGGAAACTGTTGAGGCGTTTTTTAAAGTAATTAAAAGCTCCATGGTGGGTGGCGAAAACGTTTATGTAAGAGGTTTCGGAAGTTTTGTAGTAAAGAAAAGGGCAAAGAAAACAGCGCGTAATATTTCAAAAAATACTGCCATAATTATTCCCGAGCACTTTGTGCCAAGCTTTAAACCGGCTAAAACTTTTGTTGATAAAGTTAGGGTTGGTAACAAGACTGGCAAATAATTTATAACATGCACAAAAAGCAAATAGTCGTTATTGTAATGGTTATTGCCATTATGAGCTATTTGTTAACGTTAACCCCGAAAGGGTTGATCAAGTCGAAAGAAGCTGGAGGGCATACCAATGCAGCCGCTGAAAACCAGCCTACTGCTAATGTAACTGTGGATATGGTTTCGGCAGCAGCTAAACTGGCAATTACACCGGTGCTGGCGGCCCAGATAAGCAACCTGGAAAGCAAATTGAAAAGTGCTTCCGATGGCAATACGCAGCTTGATCTGCAAAAGCAATTGGCTAAGCAGTGGGACGATGTTAACCAGGCCGCACCTGCCGCGTTTTATTACAAGGCTGTTGCGCTAAAGGACAACCAGTTTAACGACTGGCTACAGGCGGGTAATCATTTCAACGATGCTTACAAGCTTACACAGGACACGCTGGTACAACCCGCATACGTAAAAAATGCGATCGAGTGCCTGCGAAACGCTACCAAACTGGAGCCTGCTAACCTTGACGCAAAAACAGGGTTGGGCGTTGCATACGTTAACCAAACCGCCTCGGGCATTACCGATGCGGATGGCGGGTCGCCGATGCAGGGGATCATGCTGTTGCTGGATGTTGTAAAACAGGATCCAAACAACAGGAGCGCCAATTTAAGTCTTGGCATGTTTGCCATGAAATCGGGGCAATACGAAAAGGCGGTGCAGCGGTTTAAAACCGTAATTGCACAAAAGGCCGATGTGGAGCCGTACTACTACCTTGCTGAAAGTTATAAACAGCTTGGTATGAAACAAGAAGCGATCAGCGCCTATCAAAAATGCAGGGAAATGACCCCGGACAGCGCTTTTGACAGGCAAATTGATAACTATATAAAGGAATTAAAGAACTAATCACTATTAAAAATTATTATTATGCCCAGCGGTAAAAAACGTAAAAGACACAAAATGGCTACCCATAAACGCAAAAAGCGTTTAAGAAAGAACAGACACAAGAAAAAATAAGTCGGGCAATCCTGCTTATACCTGTGTTTACAGGAAATTTTGTTTTTTACCCACTTATTAACATGCGGTTATTTTACCGTTTTAAGAAATGGAGTAGCAATTGATAAAAGAATTAATTATCGATTCATCCCCCAACGGGACTACTATTGCATTATTACAGGACAAACAACTTGTAGAGCTTCACAAAGAGCAAACCAGCAATAATTATACAGTTGGCGACATTTACCTTGGCAGGATAAAAAAGATCATGCCGGGGTTAAATGCGGCGTTTGTAGATGTTGGTTACGAGAAAGATGCCTTTTTGCATTACCTTGATCTTGGCCCTCAGGTGCAAAGCCTGTTAAAGCTAACCAAGCAGGTACGTAGCGGCGGATACCAGTCGAAGCTTTTGGATAATTTTAAGCTGGATGGCGATATTAACAAAGGAGGCAAAATCTCTGAGTTATTATCTAAAAGCCAGCTTATTCCTGTACAAATAGCCAAAGAACCTATTTCAACCAAAGGCCCGCGCCTGAGTTCGGATATATCTATAGCCGGCCGGTATGTGGTTTTGGTGCCGTTTTCGGAAGTTACTTCTATCTCCAAAAAGATAAAGAGCAACACCGAGCGTAACCGCCTGCGTAAGATTGTTGAAAGTATAAAGCCAAAGCATTTCGGTGTAATTATCCGTACCGTTTCTGAAGGAAAGGGTGTTGGAGAACTGCAAAAAGATCTGCTCGACCTGATTTCCAAATGGGAATCTTTCATAACACGCTTACCGTCTACCGAGCCTGCAAAAAAAGTATTGGGCGAAATTGACCGCACTTCAACGCTGCTGCGCGATATTTTAAATCCCGATTTCCAGCATATTTATGTGAACGATAACAGCATGTACGAGGAGATACGTTCCTATGTACATGATATATCGCCCGACCTGGAAAATATCGTACGCTTTCATAAAAACAGCGAGCCTATATTTGAGCATTACGGCATTGATAAGCAAATTAAAGGGGCATTCGGCAAAACGGTAAACCTTGCCGGCGGCGCTTATTTAGTTATCGAGCACACCGAAGCGCTGCACGTTATTGATGTGAACAGTGGTAATCGTACCGCAAACAAAGAAAACCAGGAAGAAAATG
>CAZZUU010000277.1:0-5742 GCA_964657275.1 uncultured Mucilaginibacter sp.
CACCTTATAACGAAAAATGTTAAAGCCTTCAAGCAACTCTTTAAGACCTTTGGTGTAAATATCAAGCCGACCGCAATAACCAACTATAAAGTCATTACCTTTCACCAACTGCGGCATGCTTGGCGGAAGTTCAAATCCATAAGGGATCAATATTGTTTTGTTATTAGGATATACGCTTTGCAAACCCTCAACCTCAGATTTCCCCAGCGAATGAACAGTTTTTGCGGCCGTTAACAGCCGTCTTTCAAACAGGGTAAAATATATTTTTTTACTGAAGCCGCTTTTCTGCATAGCGATGGTATTATAGCTGCCATGCGGGGTAAATACAAAAGGAATCCCGTTTTTTTTCATCCACATGGCTGCCCTATACATGGTTGGGATAAAACCACCGTGCAAATGGAAAGTTACCTTGCCTTTGTTCATCAAAATCAGGTGCTTCAATCCCGCAGATAACGAAAAGGGGTTCTTTTGCGCTTTAAATAATCTCGTTGTATACTCTCGCTCAGGATAATCGTGAACCGGGTTTGCTGTGATGCCCCATACTTCAACTTTTTCGCCTGCGCGTGTTTGTCGGGTAGCTAATTCATTCACCACCTTGTTTACCCCGTTCATGCGCTGGGGATTGCTTTTGCCTAATATTAAATGAATGATTTCCATAAAAACTGCTGTTTGCGTTTAAGTATGATGAGCCAATACGCGATGATCACCATCTGATTTAATACAAGCCCCGTTAACACGCCGTAAAGCGCCATATTTTTTAGCAACCATGGGGCGATACAGATATTGAGTATTAACGACAGGATGTAGGCGGTAAAGTATTCCCTGTTAAGATGTAATGACCTTATGGCAATGCGGACCGGGTACCCAACGGCCATTAAAAGATAAACAAAGCTTAAACCGTAAACTACGTAAGCGTAATGCCCATAAGCCATGCCACCTGCAAGCTGTAAAATTTGCTTTGCGAAAAGAGAAAACATGAGCAGGAACGGTATAATAAGCAATAAGCATTTTTTTAATAGTTGCCACCAAAAGGATTGCTGCGACGCGAAAATGGTTGCTTTAGGAACCACGTAGTTTTCTATAGCCTGGAAAAGCAGGTTGAGTAACCCGAATAAATATTGAGTTAGCCGTAAGGCGCCGAGGGCAGCAACTCCCACAAACCAACCTGCTGCAACAACAAAGAAATAGCCTGAGCCCCATTGTAATAATGAAGACCCAACCAGCCATCCTGCCTTATTTTTTTGTACGCCCCAGGTAAAACGGAGGGCCTCTGAGGTGAAATTAAATGGACGTAGTAAAAATATGCCTGTTATTATAGAGGGCAGAAAACTGAACCCGATGATAAACCACGCCTTCACAGGTGTGAGTTCGTGCAAATACCACAGTACCAGTAGGGCTATGATTTGCAGGAGATTAGTAAAAAGATCAATAATGAAGGCATACCTCCCTTTTGTCTGAGAAATAAATACCCTGCGAATAAAGTCCTGCAATAAATAAAAGGCGATAGCTACGATAGCAGTATAAACGACCAGTTTGTTGGCGCTCAACCATTCGAGTTTTGCAATCAAAGAGACCACGTATAAGATCGGTATCATTATCAAAACCCCCGCGAAAATTGCCAGTTGCTGGCCGAGCATCCCGCTGGTAATAAGCGACCTTTTTTTTTCATCAAGCGAGCTGTAAACTACCTGGTAAATCTGCGAGCTAAAGGCCATTACAACCGATAGCAACAGCAATTGCACCATTACCATGATAGAGAACCGCCCATATTCTGTTAAGCCCAGTGCCCTGGCCAGCAATAAATTGGTAATAAATGCCGATGCACTCACAACTACCTGGTCGGCCAAAACCCAATATTTTTCTTTTATCGTTTTAATATTTAATGTCATCGCCCTATCTTTTTTAATAATTCTTTCTGCAATAAAATTCCCTGTGTTAACAGACTTGGCGTGTACCCCGCCCGGTTAAGTACAAATTGCATGTTGGGTAGCCTCAGTTCTTCTTTTAAAAGATCCGCATCAGGTATTACGCTCTTTTTGGTACAGCGGCTATCCAGTAAAAACAGGTTGAGGTCAGCATTAGTCATGATGACTAATGCTGAAGGGTGTTCGTTAACCGGAAGGTTTTTTATCAATACCAGGTCATAATTGGATCTAAGGGTCGCAATATGTTTTTTCCAGTTGGAAGGCTTCAGTAATTCAGCGTCAGCTATTTCTCCGGCGTCTACGAATAAATATTTTTTATCAGTTGTACCGATCTCATTAGCCATCGCAGCGGATATAAATGCCTTTCCCTCAAGTTTGTCAAATGATGAAATGGCAATAACAGTTCCGGTTTTGAGTTCATCTTTCAGTTCTAATTGGGTGACCCATATTTTAAAAAACCTGGCTTTTTCGGATTGTTTTTTTAAGAAGGGAACAGCTGCAGCAACCTGTGTATCTGACAGGCGGTTTATTATGTCCTGATCACTTACACGGCCCTTTACCGCATGTACTATATAAATCAGTGCTATACCTCCCGCCAGGCCCAGTATAGCTGCCAGGATTGTGATAATAATAGCATTGGGTGAAACAGGTTTTTCCGGCACGTCGCCCTCGGATATAATGCGGTGAAAAGATATGGTAGCAGCTTTTGCGATCTGGGCCTCGGTTCTCTTTTCATGAAGGAAACGGTAGATCTGATCATTTAGTCCAAAGTTGCGGTCCAATATGCCCATGTTCTTTTCGCGGCCGGGCAGCCCGACAAATACTTTTTGGGCATCGTCTATACTTTGCTGCAGGTTATTATATTTTATCCGAAGGCTATTTTCAGAGTTTCTTATACTTTCCTGCAGATAATTAACAATGTCGTCCAGCTTATTGTCAACTACTTTTACTTTTTCGTTTTGAGGCGTATATTTCAACAGTAGGTCCTTTTTGTCGCGCTGCAGTTCCTCAATCTTTTTTACCATTTCGGTACTCAACAGATCCGTAAACTCCTCAAAATTGGGGGCAAGCTGTAGAAACCGGTCTTTGCCAAGCCGGAGGTAATTATTCAGGCTATCCACCGCGTTCAGGTTCATCTTTACGTTAGCCAGCTGCTTTTTAAGATCGGCTATCTTTCTCAGGTCGGTTTCAGTTTCCTGCTGGATATTGATGATATTATGGTCATTACGATAATTTTCAATATCATTTTCGCTATTGCTGAGGCTCCGGCTATAGGTCTTGAGCTGCTTGTCCAAAAAATCTTCGGTAGTATCCGCCGATCTGTACTTTTCTTCGATATAGTCGGTGATATAGGCAGCCGAAAGCGTGTTCACCACATCAGCGGCTTTTTGCGGTACAGGGCATTTATAACTGATGCGCATTACCGCGATATCTTTATCAACCGACATCACGTCAAGGTTGTCGGCAATGCTGCTGATCAGCTTGTTTTCAGAGTGTACAACAAACTGGAAACGGTCGTTTATTTTAAGGTCGGGGTTTTCGGCAAATAAGGGCTCATTCCGGTAAATGATAAAACTTGCGCATCTGATATTGATGACATGGTTAAATGAGCCTTTTACGCTTCCGCCTGAATCGGTCATTAGCTCTACCAATGAGTCTTTGTATATATTTATCCTGAACGGGATATCATAGCACCGGCGATCGTGGATAACGGCTTTAATTAAAAACGGCGCCCGGGTGTATAGTTCAGTTTTTCTCAGTCCGCCAATTCGGTAAATCGTAATTCCCAGCGGCAGTTTCGCTATCACCTTCCTTAGCAACACCTTCGACTTCAACAGTTCTACCTCTGCACCCAGTTTGTTGCTGGAGGCAAACACATCAAAGTCCTTAAAAAGTTTGCTGTCAGGTATGCCTTCGTGTACATCTGCCAGTTTTATCTTCGCAGTGCTTTCAAATTGCGGGGTAGCATAACGAAGGTATTCTTTGGCTGCAAAAACGGCAATAAACAGTGCCAGGAATACAACAGGCAGTCCGCGGTATAAGGGGCCAAAAGTGTTAGAATTTTTTATAGAATTGCCCATGCCGTTATTTCCTTATAAAACCAATCAACAACACCAGCGTGCTGATTGCCGACGCTATGGGGACAATTGTCGACCCGGCCCTTTTATCCCAATGTTTTCCTTTGCGGCTCGGCACATAGATCATATCGCCGGGATGTATCTGTACATTTGCGGTGAGGTAATCATCCATTTTTGTAAGGTCCACTGTTAAATCAACCGGTTTGTTATTAACTATGCGAATGATTTGTATCTTCTTTTTATCAGCATAAAAATCAAAATCGCCGGCCTTCGCCACTACATCCAGCAGTGCGTTATTATCTTTCTCCAGCAGATATTTGCCCGGGGTTTTTAATTCACCCAAGATGGTTACCTCCTTGTTCAGCACCTTCACTTCAATAATGGGGCTCACTATCCATTTCTTAAACCCGTCACGCAGTTTATCTTTAGCCTGCGGGATAGTTAAACCCATTAAATTCACGTCACCAAGTTTGGGCACTGTTACGTTGCCGTTGGCGTCGAGCATCAGCCATTTCCCATATACCTCGTTTGAATTATAAATTCCATATATCGACCCCACGCTCATATCGTCATTATCCCACACGCTGATATTTATCTTATCGTCTTTTTGCAGGGTATACTGATAGTTGGCATCATAAGAAAAAGCGGCTTGTTCAGCCGCGGTGTGGCCATTATCGTGCTTTGATTGCATCACAATATTTTGCGTAGTGCAGGATGACAGCAGTATCGCCGCTATGCCTGCAGTAATTATATACCAGCTGGTTTTCATTATAAATAAGAGAGTAGCTTATTAATAAGGGATGAGTTTTCTTTTTTTAGCACGCCCTTTATCTCGCCTATTTTGGTAAGCACTTTGGTCATCTTCTCTAAAGTAAAATCCCCCTTTTCTATATAATCAAAGGCGCCATATTTAAGTGCATTTACTGCGGTGACGATCATTTCCTGCCCGGATAGAAATACGACGAATATATCCGGGTTAAAGCGTTTGATCTTTTTTAATACTTCGATGCCTGTAAGGTGATTCATATCATGATCCAGGAAGATCACGTCAGGCTGCCGCGTAAGGTGATTCAGGCATTCAGGCCCGTTATCGAAACCGGTGACATCGCGATAGCCGAGATTGCCGAGATGTTGCAGGTAAACGCCCATGCAAAAGCTATCGTCATCTACCAGAAAAATCTTGAATTTGTTAGTTTTTTCCATTTTTTTTATTTGGAAACGACTAAACGATTATAATGCCATCAACATAACCAATTAATTATCAACTTATTAAAAAACAGTATTACTATTAATTTTCCGGGAGATGGATGAGGTTTTCCAAATTGTGGAAAGCATTTAAACAACGTAGCCGGTACATTCTTGTGTGTTGGGAATATACATTGCAAACAAACCGCCATCAGCTGATCCCGAAGAGATTGCCGAATAGCCTTATTCCAGGCTTCCGAAAAGTCACGTTTTATAAATGGGGTAGTTGTTATCTTAGATGGCAGGTGGATCACATATAAAAGACGGTGCTAAAAAGCCTTTAGAGCCGCTTATTTAGTATCCATCTACCGCATCAGGCCCGCAAAAAAGTTAACACAACTTAACTAATTCAATTTTACCCTTTTCTACCATTTAATTATCAATGGTTGTAATTATGCAGCGTTAACTTATGTTAACCCTTTTTGCACCCGGGGCACGCTGCAGGTAATTTTCTGACTAAAACTGCTCAACCTCCTTAGTCAATCCACAACTGA
>CAZZUU010000278.1:0-5723 GCA_964657275.1 uncultured Mucilaginibacter sp.
GGACTTCCGACTTCAAGCTACCTCACCATTGCCACCACCCGTCCTGAAACCATTATGGCCGATGCAGCTATCTGTATTAACCCGAACGATACACGCTATTTGCACTTGCACGGTAAAAAGGTTTTGGTGCCGTTGATAAATCGTGAAATCCCCGTTATACTGGACGAATACGTAACCATGGATTTTGGTACCGGATGTTTAAAGGTTACGCCCGCGCATGATTTGAACGACTACGAACTCGGTCAAAAACATCACTTGCCCGTTATCGATATTTTAAATGATGATGGCACGCTTAACGAAAAGGCACAGATACTGGTAGGCGAGGACCGCTTTATCGCGAGAAAAAAAATCGCGGTATTGCTGGAAACCGATGGTTACCTGGAGAAAGTGGAGGACTATAAATCGCAGATCGGTTTTTCCGAACGTACTGATGCGGTGATCGAACCAAAGCTGTCTATGCAATGGTTTTGCAAAATGGAAGAAATGGCTAAACCTGCACTCGACTATGTTTTAAAAGGCGACATAAAACTGATCCCTGAAAAATTCACAAATACTTACCGTCACTGGATGGAGAATGTGAAGGATTGGTGCATTAGCCGCCAGTTGTGGTGGGGCCAGCAAATACCGGCCTGGTATTTACCGGACGGCCAGTTTGTGATTGCTAAAACACGTGAGGAGGCATTCAGCCTCGTAAAGACACTCACCACTCACAACCCGCCACTCACCGCAGCGGATTTGCGACAGGACGAAGATGTGCTCGATACCTGGTTTTCTTCATGGCTGTGGCCGATATCGGTATTTGATGGTTTTAAAGATCCGAACAATGCGGATATCAATTATTATTACCCCACGGCCGACCTGGTTACAGCACCCGAAATATTGTTTTTTTGGGTGGCGAGGATGATAATGGCAGGTAATGAATTTAGGGGCGAGATACCATTTAAAAATGTTTATCTAACCGGTATTGTACGTGATAAGATTGGACGTAAAATGTCAAAGTCCTTAGGCAACTCACCCGATCCGCTTGATTTGATAGAAAAGTTTGGCGCCGATGGGGTAAGGGTAGGCATGCTGCTTTGTTCACCGGCGGGGAATGACCTTATTTTTGATGAAAGCTACTGTGAACAGGGCCGCAATTTTGCCAATAAGGTTTGGAACGCATTTAAGTTGGTTAAAGGATGGGAGATTGACGAAAACCTCGAAAATAACAATGAAGTGGCTATCAAATGGTTTGAGAGCAGGTTTAACCATGGGTTAACAGAAATTGGGGAAAACTTTACCCAATTTAGACTTTCAGAGGCCCTGATGTTAACTTATAAGCTAATATGGGACGATTTCTGCGCCTGGTATCTTGAAATGATTAAACCGGCCTATCAACAACCAATTGATAGCGAGACGTACCGGGTTACGGTAAATTTCTTTGAAAATATACTCAAAATACTGCATCCTTTTATGCCTTTTATTACAGAAGAGCTGTGGAATGATGAATTATTTGGCGAACGTGAGGCATTTGATTGCTGTATTGTTGCACAATTACCAACTTATGGGCAAATTAATACCCAATTGTTAACAGAAACAGAGAATATTAAACAAATTGTTACCCAAATACGAAATATCCGTAACAATAAACAGATTTCGCCCAAAGAGGCGTTAACCCTTTCTGTAAAGATAAATTCCGGAATCGATTTCCAGTCCTTCGGGCCAATTATTAAAAAGCTGGCGAACATCAGCCAGATCGATATCGTTGCAGATCAAATAGCCAACGCAACTAGCTTTTTGGTATCAACAGACGAGTTTTATGTGCCATTAAGCCAAAATTTGGATGCTGCCACCGAAAGTTTACGACTTCAAAAAGAAAAAGAATATCTGTTGGGCTTTTTGAAATCGGTTGACGCAAAGTTAGGGAACGAGCGGTTTATGAATAATGCAAAACCCGAAATAATTGCTGCCGAACAGAAGAAAAAAGCTGACGCTGAAGCCAAATTGAATATAATTGACCAAAATTTGTCGGGTTTGGCTGACTAATTGCATAGAGATTAATGATAAATTATTGAACCATCTATTTGGTGCAGCAATTTGCTGCCCTTCTTTTTAGAATAACAATAGATTATAATTAATGTAACTTATACAGTTGATGAGCCGCGAAGCAAGTTTTTTTAATCTTTCCATAAACAATATCCTTTCAGATGAGCAGTCTGTACTGGACCAGGCGCGCATCCGCTTATTATACTATGGCTTTTGGATCGTATTTGTTACGGTAGTAGGTTTATTTGTTAGCGTTTATCTTCAACATCGCATAATGTTAACCATTACAGCTTCTATCGTACTGTGCTGTATCGTTTTCTTGTTTAAGTACCTCACTTTTATTCCCGACTGGCGACAGATCTCACATGCCATACTTATTATGGCAACACTTGTAAACCTTAATAATGTTTATATCGCTATCCAGCATGTTGATATAATTACTATCCAGGTTATATTGTTGGTGATATTATTTAGTTTTTACATGCTTGGCCAAAGTTGGGGGGTATTTTATTCGCTCTTAAACCTCATTCCGGTTCTTGCTTTTATGATACTCGAATATAACGAGAATTATTTTATTGCTTTAAAACCTGAACATGTAGACCAGGCAACTATCATCATCAGCATCTTCGCCAATTTTATTATCATAATTTTTGTTCACAGCCATTTTTACAATGCGTTTTTTAACAACATAAAACAGCTAAAAGCTACCGGCGCCGAGCAGCGTGAACTTAACGCTCAACTGGAACTGGCAATAGAAAAGGCCGAAAAATCATCCCAGGTAAAGTCGGAATTTTTGGCCACTATGTCGCACGAGATACGCACCCCGCTTAATGCAGTAATAGGGATGAGCAACCTGATGATTATGGGTAACCCAAGGCCAGATCAGCGCGAGAATTTGAATGTATTAAAATTTTCGGCTAATAACCTGCTGGCGATCGTAAATGATGTGCTCGATTTTAATAAGATAGAATCGGGCAAAGTAGTGTTTGAAAACATACAGTTTAACCTGCTTGACCTGATGCAGAATATTTGCGGCGCACAGATGCTTAAAGCCGAACAAAAGGGCCTTAAGTTTTCGCTGGAAGTTGATCCTAAATTGCAGAAAAAGGTTCTTTTTGGTGACCCAACACGCATTAGCCAAATACTCTTTAACCTGGTAAGCAATGCCATCAAGTTTACCAAAACCGGCAATATTTGGGTAAAGGCGGTTTGTTATGAAGACAGGGGAAACACGGCTATCGTTAATTTTATAGTGAAGGATACCGGTATAGGTATAGAGAAAGACAACCTGGAAAGTATTTTTGAGCCGTTTACACAAGAATCTATAACTACTACGCGCCAGTACGGCGGTACCGGTTTGGGCCTGGCTATAGTTAAACGCTTGCTTGAATTGCAGGGGCTGCACATGCATGTAACGAGTGCCATCAACGAAGGGTCTGAGTTTTCGTTCAGCATGGAATTTCCGGTATCAACAGAAACTATTGACGAATGGAACGAGAAAAACCCGTTACAGCATACTGATACTTTGAGTTCGTTACGGATGCTAATAGCTGAAGACAACCCGGTTAATGTACTGCTGATGAAAAAGCTACTGGCTAAGTGGAATATCAATCCTACCATTGCCGAAAACGGCGAAAGGGTAATAGAGGTGTTGCAGTACGGAAATTTCGATATCATTTTAATGGACCTGCAAATGCCGGTGATGAACGGTTTTGACGCAGCTATAGAAATACGCAAATTGCCGGACCCTAAAAAGGCCTGCATCCCAATAATTGCGTTAACTGCATCTGCTTTATATGATATTAAAGAAAAGGTGTTTAATTCGGGGATGAACGATTATGTATCTAAGCCCTTTAAACCCGAAGAGTTGATGGAGAAAATACAACACCTTGTTAACGTTGTTAACTAAACAGCCTTATAGTCGGGCAATTCCTCAATAAACTGATAATGCGCATGAGCAAAGTCGATACGGCAATAGTAATGCTGTAGCCCGTTGCTTACCGCCAATAAATTTACCCTGTGCACCATATTGTACCGTGCTACCTGGTCGAACGTTTTTTGATTGATGGTTACCGAAGGTGCCTTACACTCAACCAACAATATTTTTTCACCGGTGCTATTAAATACCACAATGTCCGACCGTTTATCCATCCCGTGCAGTTTATGGCCACCTTCCAGTTTTATTAACGTTTTAGGGTAATGTTTTTGATGGATAAGATATTGTACAAAGTGCTGCCGTACCCATTCTTCCGGGGTAATTACAATATTTTTCTTCCTGATCTCGTCGAACAAACTTAACTGTCCGTTTTGATCAGTGATCCTGAAAGGGTAGGGCGGCAGGTTAAGCGGAAGCAACAGGTCCATTACGCGAAAATCATTATTTTATCGGTGCTATCCTAATAGCATGTAACTGAAATAATGCCTTGCCAATTTGTTGACTGCTAAAATCGTCTTTCCGCATCATTTTACTACTTTTACATCCTGTAAATCGACTATGAAAAATACAGCTTTAACAGAAGTTCATATAAAGGCGGGCGCCAAAATGGTTCCCTTTGCAGGATATAATATGCCTGTACAATACGAAGGCATCAACGCCGAACACGAAACCGTACGTAATAAGGTGGGCGTGTTTGACGTGAGCCATATGGGCGAGTTTATTTTAAAAGGCGAACATGCTGTCGACCTGATACAACAGGTAAGCAGTAACGACGCTGCGAAGCTTTATGATGGCAAAGTGCAATATTCCTGCCTGCCTAATAAGGATGGAGGAATAGTGGACGATCTGCTGGTTTATCGTATTGATGAAAAAACGTACATGCTGGTAGTCAATGCCTCGAATATTGATAAAGATTGGGAGTGGATAACCCAATTTAATACCTATGGTGTTGACATGAAAAACATTTCGGACCGTACTTCACTGCTAGCCATACAAGGCCCGAAAGCTGCCGAAGCTTTACAGGGCTTAACCGATATCGACCTGGCTTCAATGGAATATTACACCTTTAAAAAAGGGAAATTGGCCGGGATAGACAATGTGCTGGTATCGGCAACAGGTTATACCGGAGCAGGGGGTTTTGAGATATACTTCGATAATGTTCATGCCGAAGCCATTTGGGATGCCATTTTTAAAGCCGGTCAGCCATTTGGTATAAAACCTATTGGGTTGGGTGCACGTGATACCCTGCGTTTGGAAATGGGTTTTTGCCTGTATGGCAATGATATTGACGATAACACATCTCCGCTTGAAGCCGGTTTGGGATGGGTAACTAAATTTAATAAAGAGTTTACCAATTCGGCAGCGCTGCAACAGCAAAAGCAGGAGGGCATAAAACGCAAACTCGTAGGTTTCGAAATGATCGATCGTGGCATTCCGCGCCACGACTATGAGATTGTTGATGCAGATGGCAATAACATCGGCAAAGTAACATCCGGAACGCAGTCGCCTTCGCTGCAAAAAGCAATCGGTATGGGCTATGTTAAAACCGAATTTGCAAAAGAAGGAACCGAGATATTCATTAATATCAGGGATAATAAAATAAAAGCAAAAATTGTTAAACCTCCTTTTACGAAATAGTTCATTGGTCATTGCGTCATTAGTCATTGGTGGTTAGTCGATAATGATTAACATCCCGCCAAGGAATGAAACAAAGACCAATGCTTGCGAATCAGTGCAAATGACTAATGACCAATGACTAATG
>CAZZUU010000279.1:0-5715 GCA_964657275.1 uncultured Mucilaginibacter sp.
TGTACGGGTATATTTCGTTTTTATCCAGGATGCCGGTTTCCTTATATTTTTTAAATACCGAGCCGTAAGTATCAATACCCAGCACCTTTATGTCAGGGTTCTTCTCTTTCAAGTACTTTGCTGTACCCGAAATGGTGCCACCTGTTCCTACGCCTGCCACCAGGTGCGTTATCTTACCTTCGGTTTGCTCCCATATTTCGGGGCCGGTTTGCTCATAATGTGCCTGTGAGTTCGATAAGTTATCATATTGATTGGGCTTCCACGAATTTGGCACCTCACGCTCCAACCGCGACGAAACGGAATAATACGAACGCGGGTCCTCAGGATCAACGTTAGTTGGGCAAACTATTACTTCAGCGCCAAAGGCACGCAAGGCATCAAACTTTTCTTTTGATTGCTTATCCGTACTGGTAAAAATACATTTGTAACCCTTTATCACCGCCGCGATAGCCAAGCCCATACCGGTATTGCCTGAAGTGCCTTCAATAATGGTTCCGCCGGGTTTAAGTTTGCCGCTTTTTTCAGCATCTTCTATCATTTTTAAGGCCATGCGGTCCTTAATAGAATTACCTGGGTTGGTAGTTTCTATCTTAGCTAAAACCGTTGCCTTAATGTCTTTTGTTACTTTGTTTAGTTTAACCATGGGCGTGTTGCCAATAGTTTCTAATATATTGTTGTACCACATACGCTGAAAGTCTATTAATCCGATATATTAACCCTGTTATATCCCAAAATTAACGTTCTTATCGATATAATTTTGAATTAAAATAATCATGAGTGCAATTTTCCAATGACTAATGACCAATGCCAAATGACTAAAATATCAAATGCTTCACCGTCAATCCATTATTGATGAGCTGTTTTAATGATTCAATGCCTATCCTTAAGTGCGTTTCTACGTATTGGTCGGTGACGGTGGAGTCGCTTTCGGCGGTTTTTACACCTTCCGGGATCATCGGCTGGTCGGATACGAGCAACAGTGCACCGGCAGGGATTTTATTGGCAAAGCCGGTAGTAAATATGGTAGCCGTTTCCATATCTATCGCCATACAACGCAGGCTTTTCAGGTACTTTTTAAAATCCTTATCATGCTCCCAAACACGGCGGTTAGTGGTATAACAGGTTCCCGTCCAGTAATCGCGACCGTAGTCGCGTATGGTGGTGGAAATGGCCTTTTGAAGTGCAAATGAAGGCAGGGCCGGCACTTCGGCGGGCAAGTAGTCGTTAGAGGTTCCTTCGCCTCTAATGGCGGCAATAGGCAATATCAGATCGCCGACCTTATTTTTCTTTTTCAATCCGCCGCATTTGCCTAAAAAGATAACAGCTTTTGGATGTATAGCTGTTAACAGATCCATAATCGTAGCTGCAACCGAACTTCCCATCCCAAAATTTATAATGGTTATCCCGTTTGCCGTTACGCTTTGCATAGGCTTATCAAGGCCGACTATGGGCGCGTTATCATTCCATTCAGAAAATAGCTGGATATATCTTGAAAAGTTGGTAAGAATAATGTACTGCCCAATATCGCTCAACGCCCGCCCGGTGTAGCGTGGCAGCCAGTTGTTAACGATAGATTCCTTTGTCTTTAACCCCGGGATGATAGGGCCGTGAACCTCTTTTGGTTTCTTTTCCTTTTTTACAGGCTGTTCATCCTTTTTAACATCTAATTGTTCATTCATAATTGAATTTTTTCGCCCATTCACGTTCCCCCTTCAGGGGGTTAGGGGGTAAAACAAACCCCGGCGTTAACCAGGGCTTATTGCATATATCAAATATAAATAACTAATTATGTTATTGTTGTTAAGCCACCTTTAATTTTTTAAGATCTGATTTCTCAAACTTTTCGTGCGCATATTCCAGCGTAACATTCAGGCGTTTAATATCCTTTTTAGAAGGAAACTCAAACATCGCGTCGATCATTATTGCTTCGCAAATGGAACGCAAACCACGGGCACCTAATTTGAACTCAACTGCCTTATCTACAATAAATTCTAATACATCGTCATCAAACTCCAGCTTCACACCTTCATATTCAAACAACTTTTTGTATTGCTTTAACAGCGAATTTTTGGGCTCGGTTAGGATGTTGTGCAAGGCTTCCCTGTCTAACGGGTTTAAGTAGGTAAGGATCGGCAAACGACCAATCAATTCGGGTATCAACCCAAATGATTTCAAATCCTGCGGTGTAATGTATTTGTACAGGTTTTTCATATCAACCTCACCATCATCGCGCTTCATTTTATAGCCTACGGTTTGTGTGCGCAAACGATTGGCGATCTTTCTTTCGATACCATCAAAAGCCCCGCCGCATATAAACAGGATGTTGTTGGTGTTCACCGTGATCATTTTCTGATCGGGGTGCTTACGGCCGCCCTGCGGTGGTACGTTAACCATGGTACCTTCCAATATTTTAAGCAATGCCTGTTGTACGCCTTCACCGGATACATCCCGGGTAATGGAAGCATTATCGCTTTTACGCGCAATTTTATCTACTTCATCAATGTAAACGATACCCCTTTCGGCGGTAGCCACATCATAATCTGCAGACTGCAATAAACGGGTAAGTATACTTTCCACATCTTCGCCTACATAGCCTGCTTCAGTTAATACGGTAGCATCGCAAATGCAAAACGGCACGTTTAATATTTTGGCAAGTGTTTTAGCCAGCAAGGTTTTACCCGTACCGGTTTCGCCCACCATAATAATGTTTGATTTTTCAATCTCCACCTCATCCTTATCAATCCGCTGATTTAACCTTTTGTAGTGGTTATATACGGCAACCGATAAAATCTTTTTAGCATCATCCTGTCCAATTACATATTGGTCAAGGTGATTCTTCATTTCGAGCGGTTTTAAAATGGCAGGTGTCGACGGCGAAGTTTTCACTTTCCGCACCTTTAATTCCTCGGCTAATATCTCATTGGCCTGGTTAACACATTTATCACAAATGTGCGCATCCAGCCCCGCTATCAGCATCAGGGAATCCTGTTTGCCGGCTCCGCAGAACGAACACCTGATTTCCTTGCTGTTTTTATTCATCGGAATTTATTTTCTTAATCAAATTTACTAAAAAAAGTTAAGTTTAGTTAATTAGCGATTAGAGACCAGAGATTAGTCTTTTCCTAATCGCTAATCACCAACCTCTAAACTCTGTAGCTACTTCTTATTTACTCTTATTCCCTCTTAAAATTTCGTCAACCATACCAAATTCTTTGGCTTCGTCGGCAATCATCCAGTAATCACGGTCTGATGCTTCCCAAACTTTCTCGTACGATGCACCGCTATGGTCGGCAATAATCTGGTAAAGTTCCTTCTTCAATTTAGTTATCTCGTGATACGTAATTTCTATATCACTTTGTTGCCCTTGCGCACCACCTGATGGCTGGTGGATCATCACCCTTGCATGTGGCAATGCTGCCCTTTTGCCTGCTGTACCTGCACAAAGCAATACCGCACCCATTGATGCCGCCATACCTGTACAAATTGTTGCTACATCATTTGATATAAATTGCATGGTATCATAAATGCCCAAACCTGCATAAACTGAACCACCCGGCGAATTAATATAGATCTGGATATCGCGTTTAGCATCAGCCGATTGAAGGAACAGCAATTGAGCCTGGATAATGTTTGCGATATTTTCATAAATCGCATCACCCAAAAATATAATACGGTCCATCATCAGTCTCGAAAACACGTCCATCTGCGCTACATTGAGCTGGCGTTCTTCAATAATATAAGGGGTCATCCCGGTTGGAAGCGTGCTTCTATCAACACCGGCGATGAATTTATCTACATAAATACTGTTAATACGATGATGCTTAACAGCATATTTCCGGAATTCGTTTTTATCGATATTACTACTCATGATTTTTTTGTTGTGTTAGGATGCGGTTTAACCGCGATAAATATAGTTTTTACTTGAATACTTTTAATAAAAGAAAGTTTTTTGAAAGTAAATTTATCGGTGATGGTAACCCGGACGAATCGCTTGCGATGCTTTTCCAACAGCGATGGGTTTTAAACCCGTCGCTATGAAATGATTTTATCGAAAATACAAAAGTCCGAAACTAAAAGCTATTCTCTTACTTCCGGACTTCCCGTCCCGATAGCTATCGGGATTCGGACTCAAGAAAAACTACTCTCCCAGTTTACTAAACTCGGTGAACAATATTTCTTTAGGTTCTAAAGCAACGGCGCCTTTTATAAAGTCAAATACCCTTAAGGCTTTCACCTCTTCAAATATCTTGGATGCGTTTTCTTTGTTTTGCAGGTATTGAACCGCGTACTGGCCCAACTGTTCGTCATCAAGCGCCTGCGGACTGTACATTTTAAACTGCTGGCCTAAACGTTCCTTAGCCAAATCAAGCACATCTTCGTATTTGATGTCGATGTGGTTATCTTTTATGATCTTGTTTTCAATCAGCGTCCATTTCAGGTTTTGAGCGAAATCGTTATAACCGCCTGCCAGTTCTTCAGCCGTCAATTTCTCGTTAGTGGCTTTTAACCAGCGTTTCAAGAAATCGTCGGGCAATTCAAACTGAACTTTATCGAGGCTGTATTTGTAGATGTCGTTCTGCAATTTGCGGTCAGCATCCTGCACCATCATCGCTTCCAGCTCGCCGGTAATCTTTTCGCGGAACTCTGCTTCAGTTGTTACTGTACCTTCACCAAATAATTTGTCAAAGAACTCCTGGTTCAGGTCGCTTTCTTCCAAACGGTTCACATTTTTAACCGTTAAGCGGAAATCCGACCGTAAATCAGCTGCTGTTTCTTCATCTATCTTTAATAAACCGGCAACTTTCGGTGCGTCGTTATCAAAAGCTTTCTGAATATCCAGCGTTACAACATCGTCCTTTTTTAAACCGATCAGCGAATTTTTTATCGCCTCATCTTTAATTTGGTCTAAACGAACGGATGCCGTATTGCTGATACCGTCCTCAAAAACAGAACCATCGGGAGAAAGCTGGACTAATTCGCCGTAAAGCACATCATCGTCTGCCGATACGTCAGGATTTGTCATTTTGCCATAGCTCCTGCGGATATTTTTGATCCTTGAAGCTAAAGTATCCTCATCAACTTTGATGATGTATTGCGTTAATTTATCGTTCGATGAAAAGTCGATATCAAATGCAGGGGCTAAACCTACTTCGTAGTTAAACTCGAAATTGTCGGCAAAGTCCCAGTTATATTCTTTGGCATCCTCCACTTTAGGCAGGGGCTGACCCAATACCTCCAACTGCTCATCTTCCAGGTATTTATTCAGCGTATCCGACAGCATGTTGTTGATCTCATCAACCAAAATGCTTTTGCCATACATTCTTTTGATGTGTGATGCAGGCACCATTCCGGGGCGGAACCCTGGTATCTTTGCTTTCTTTGCATGGTCCTTTATCGCTTTATCAACGCGTGGCGCGTAATCGGCAGGGTCGATATTAATTTTTACAATGGCGTTCAGGCTATCTATTTTTTCCTGGGAAATATTCATCTTTTACTGGTATTAAATCTTTTAAATAAGCCGGCAACACTATACAAATAAGCAGCCAGCTTTTGGAGGCGCAAATGTAGGAAAAAAGTATGGAAAGCGGGAATGAAAGCAATTTGTATTTACACTGTCCTGTTCGTTTTTTTAGTGAGACAGGGTGCGACAACCCCTTCGTCATGCCGAATTTATTTCGGCACCTCACGGGACAAGCGGCCTGCCAGGTGTACACC
>CAZZUU010000280.1:0-5705 GCA_964657275.1 uncultured Mucilaginibacter sp.
GTCGGTGCCAGATATTACAAGAAGCCTGTGATCATTAGATCATGGGCTTTTTTGCGTTTTATACCGTTTGAATAAACACTATTTATATTGGTGATTAATCCCAATGAATTGTCATATTACTCAAAAGCCCATCCTAATAATTATTAGGACGGGCTTTTTGATTTCGGCGTCGATATGTATAGTGCAGTTACCCGCCTTTTTAATTCATGAATTCTTCTTCACAAACTCATCAGAAAACTCTGCAATATACTTGTCAACATTATTCCTGATCTCTTCCAGGTCGCGGTTCTCCAATTTGGACAATATCTGCATCAGCAGGATATTATTAATCTTATTGTAGGCGTAAGTGGAGGCAGCCTGGGTTAACAGTTTTGCATTCATATCCATTGCACGGTTCAGCAAATCTGTTTTAACACTTTCGTTTTCTGCTTGGTCATTCATGTGGTAAATATATTAATAGGATTGTAAGCGAATGTACGGGATTTTTTAAAAAGTGGTTTGAATAAATAGCAATAGATAAGCTTATTTCAGGGCCTCGTAAATCTCTGCAGCCAGTAAGCCGCTGCCGCCGCCATAATGATCCACGATAATAATATCCGGATTACGCCCTCTAAAAGTTGCCGCCAGTTTATATTCACTTTCCCTTTCAATGCCACTGCCCAGTAAAACCAGTTTGAAGGCTTGCGCAGCAAATGCTGTTAAAGCTTCTTCATCTGTTGCAGCACCTGTCGCGTTCCAATCAGGGTTATTGTTTATTAGCCTGATGATAGTTTGCAGGATATCCTCGTGCCTGCAAATAACTAATATTTCTATTTTGCTCATATATATTGAGGTAAAAGGTGAAAGGCGAAGGGTAAAAGGTTTTGTTATCAGATGAAAGTTATAAGCCAAATATAACTACCTTTCGCCTCCTGTTTAAACTGCCATTGGAACTTCCATAAGCAAAAACTCCGCATCTTTTTCGGCTGTGATGGTAAATTTATCAGTTTCCCAAATCCCAAAACCATCGCGAGTATTTAATAGCTGATCATTGATTTTAACATCGCCGCTTAGCACAAATACATACACTCCGTTTCCCTTTGCCTTAATTTTGTACTCGGTACTTACACCCTTGTCAAACTTTCCGAGATGGAACCAGGCGTTCTGGTGTATCCACACGCCTTCGTCATTCGGACTTGGCGAGAGTATCTGCTGTAATTTATTATGCCTGTCGTCCAGGTTTAAAGTGATCTGGTCATAACGCGGTTCAACGTTCTTTTTATCGGGATATACCCAAATCTGTAAAAACTTAACCCGTTGCTCCCTGTCTTTGTTATATTCACTATGATAAATGCCTGTACCTGCGCTCATAGCTTGTATGTCGCCGTTTTTAATTACGGCTACATTGTTCATGCTATCCTTATGCTCTAAATCACCTTCAAGCGGGATCGAAATAATTTCCATATTATCATGCGGATGTTTTCCAAACCCCATGCCAGCATCAACGGTATCGTCATTTAATACCCTTAACGCGCCAAAATTCATCCTTTCGGGATTATAGTAACTCGAAAAACTAAAAGAGTGATAGCTATTAAGCCAGCCATGGTTTGCGTGCCCACGGGTTTCGGCTTTATGTAATACTGTCTTTGCCATGATGTTTTAAATTTTATACAACAAAGGTAAGGGCTAATAAAATCAGGGCACTTGATGTAGGTTAAGAAATTGAATGGACACCAATTTTCTCGAATTATTTCGAATTTCACGAATGGAATGGACACTAATTTTCTCGAATTATTTCGAATTCCACGAATTGAAGCGGATTGGCGAAAATTCGACTTCATTAGTGTAATTCGTGTTTATTTCATTCGACTCCTCATCCGGCTAAAAAACTCAGGTGTGACGCCGATATAAGATGCTATTTGTTTTTGCGGCAGATAATCTATCAGTGTAGGATACCGTTTGCAAAAAATGTTATAGCGTTCTTCGGCAGTAAGGCTTAGGTTATCAATGATGCGCTGTTGATTCGCTACCAACGATTTTTCGATAAGTATCCTAAAAAAACGTTCGAATTTTGGTATTTCGATATACAGTTTTTCCTGATTAGCCTTTGACAATAATATCATTTCTGTATCTTCCAGCGCCTCAATATTTAAGGTACAGGGTTTTTGGGTGATCAGGCTGTACACGTCAGCTATCCACCAATCCGGCGGGGCAAATTCTAAAATATGTTCGTTGCCGTTTTTGTCTGATGTATAGCCCCTTAAACAACCGGCAGTCACAAAAGCCGAATATTTGCATACTTCGCCCTCTTTCAATAAAAATTGTTTTCTCTTTATTGATTTAGACTGAAGATATGCCACAAATATTTCTTTCTCCTGCTCATTTAGCCGGATATATTTCGAAATATTGTTCAGCAACAGTTGTGTTAACATGTAGTCTTTTCAGGAGGTAATAATACAATTTTAGATGGAATGTTGGTAGTATTCACTCCACCAATCAACGATCAACCCGTTCTTGAAATTGCTTGGGATACCGTGCACCTTCTATGGTGATATTGGAAGCTGCTGCCTCAATATTATTAAGATCATCCATTGTAAGCGTTAAATTTGTCGCCCCGAGGTTTTCCTCCAAACGATGCAGCTTGGTGGTTCCCGGAATAGGAACTATCCATGGTTTTTGCGCAAGCAGCCAGGCCAGTGCAACCTGGGCAGGTGTAGCATTCTTTTCGGCGGCTATCGATCCAAGCAGATCAACCATTACCTGGTTGGCTTTGCGTGCTTCCGGCGTAAAACGTGGAACGACGTTGCGAAAGTCGGCGCTGTCAAACTTAGTGTTCTCATTAATTGCTCCTGTAAGGAAGCCTTTGCCAAGCGGACTAAAAGGTACTAAACCAATGCCCAATTCTTCAAGCGTTGGTATAATTGCTTGCTCCGGTTCGCGCCACCATAACGAATATTCGCTCTGCAGGGCTGTAACCGGCTGAACCGCATGCGCCTTGCGGATGTTTTGAACGCCTGCTTCGGATAGGCCAAAGTATTTAACTTTACCTTCGCTGATCAGGTCTTTCACGGTTCCGGCAACATCTTCAATAGGTACGTTCGGATCTACGCGGTGCTGGTAAAACAAATCTATATGGTCGGTTTTCAGTCGTTTAAGTGCAGCATGCGCTACGTTCCTTATATTTTCGGGTCGGCTATCCAGGCCGTCGGCAACTACACCGCCACTAAAACCAAATTTGGTTGCGATAACCACCTGGTCGCGAAATGGTGCAAGCGCTTCACCTAGTAATTCCTCATTTGCAAACGGGCCATAGGCCTCGGCGGTATCAAAAAAAGTCACGCCATATTCAACCGCTGCGCGAATCAGTTTTATTCCATCATTCTTATCTATCGCAGGACCCAAGCCGAAACTTAAACCCATGCAACCTAATCCCATAGCCGACACTTTAAGGCCGCTACTCCCTATTTTTCTTGTTTCCATTTTTCGTTATTATTTATTGTATTGTTCATCTGTTACCTGCTCCATCCAATCAACGGGCGACCCGTTGAGCTTTTCCTGTATGGCAATATGGCTCATGGCAGTAGTTGCCGCCGCACCGTGCCAATGCTTTTCTCCCGGTGCAAACCATACTACATCGCCCGGGCTGATTTCTTCAATCGGCCCTCCTTCGCGCTGCACACGGCCGCCGCCTGAAGTAATGATAAGGGTTTGCCCCAGCGGATGAGTATGCCATGCTGTACGTGCGCCAGGCTCAAAGGTGACGAGAGCCATAGCCACACGTGCAGGGTCGGGTGGACTAAAAAGCGGGTCGATACGTACCGATCCTGTAAAGTATTCTGCGGGGCCTTTTCCCGAGGGCTGCGAACCGCTGCGTTTGATTTCCATAATGATGCTGTTTATGGTTCAACACTATTTAGATGCTGAAGTTTTATAAAACAAAGATACGCCATAAGGGTACGGCCGGTTAATAATTATCAAACAGAAATGTAAGAAATTCAAACAGTTTTGAGACGCAGCGATTTTGGGATAGTGCCGGTTAGCTTTTTGAAGTAGTTATTGAAGTAAGTTGGATATTCAAATCCCAGGGCGTAAGCAATTTCGGCAGTGTTCCAGTCGGTGTGCTGCAAAAGGGCTTTTGCTTCGCTGATAATCCGGTCGGCGATGTGTGCGGTGGTGGGTTTGCCGGTAACTTCCCTTACCGAGCGGTTCAAATGATTAACGTGGATAGAAAGGCTTTGCGCGAAATCCTGCGCGGTTCTTAATCGCAACGGGCGCTCGGTGCTCTCGATGGGAAACTGTCTTTCCAGTAGTTCAAGGAACAACGAAGTGGTGCGCGAAGATGCGTTCTGGTGCTTAGTAAAGTTGTCGGCCGGTTGCAATTTTAAAGCCTCATGAATTAGCAAGTTAATGTAGTTGCGAACCAGGTCGTTTTTATATAGGTAATCAGTGCTTTGTTCTTCCAGCATCTTTTTAAAAACGGTTTCAACAAATTGCTTTTGCTCGTCGTTCAGCGAAAAAACGGGATTGCCGCCAATTTTAAATAAAGGCGATTCGTGAAGGCTTGCGGAACGTTCATTCATACTCAGGAAATCTTCCGTAAACAGGCAGGCATACCCTGTTTGCTTCCCCGAGTGCAATTCAGACGAATAAGGTATATGCGGATTTGCGAAAAATAACGATGAGCCATCCAGTTCAATGCTCCTGTCGGCATAATGTATAGTGCTGTTGGCAGTCAGTATACAAATCTTGTAAAAATCGCGCCTGTTATAAGTGGGGATGCGGCTAACGGTACTCTCAATTTCATAAACCTTAAAGCCCTTAAGTTTTAAGTCGATCGCGTTAGCGTCACAAACTGATGAAATGTCCCTGTTTTTCACAGGTGCAAAAGTATGAAAAACAAATAATATGTTTTATTGCATTGCGAACAAAAAATCGATAGCTCACATTTTTGCCACCGCCAATGGGTTGGGATAATTGTCACTCTGATCTTCGGCTACATTATCCAGGCAGGTAAAGTCCTTTTCTATTAACAGGTGCAGGCCGCCGTTGATGTTTTCAAAACCAACCCGTTCGGTATCAGTCCATTCATTCGCCATGCAGGCAGGCACTAAAATGGTAATTTTGTTATTTACAAACGTTGCAGATAATTGCTGGCCTGCCGATAGCTTTAGGGCATAAGTCAGTACCTGGCTTCCAATTGCCGTTTGCTCGGCCATATAGCCGTTTTTTGCAAATATTTTTATATCGGTTTGAGTAAGTCTGTACCTTATCGAGTTTCCTTTGATCCTTATCTTCATTCTTTAGTATTTTAATTTAACTACCTCACCGATAATTATAATAGCAGGATGCGTTAGCTGGTGGGTATCGATCATTTCCTTTAAGTTTTTAACCAATCCCCGGGCCGATTTTTGGTTTGGTAACGATGCATGCTGAATGATCGCAGCAGGCATATCGCCTTTGCCCGCCTCCAGGTAGCTCTGTACTATTTCTTCCGCCTTTTTCATGCCCATATATATAACTACTGTAGCATTGCTTTGCATAGCCAGTTTTAGGTCGGCTGATAGCCTGCCATCTTTTTTAGTGCCGGTAACAATCCAGACACTTTCGCTTACTGCTCGATGCGTAAGCGGGATATCCTCGAAGCCTGCCGCCTGCATACTAGTTATCCCGGGTATAAAGTGGGTTTTTATTCCTTGCTCGCGGGCGTATATTATCTCTTCAAACCC
>CAZZUU010000281.1:0-5701 GCA_964657275.1 uncultured Mucilaginibacter sp.
GTGTACGTTATAAAAGCTATCTTGCTATTTAATTTTTTAATATCGATCCTGGTTTCTCAGATCGTATGATTAGGTATTTGAAAGGTAGATATAGCCACAAGGAATAACAATAGCTAAAACAATTTATTTCAATTAGTATTTAATTTGGCATTATACCATTTAATCAATATAATAAGCCGTTTAAATACAATATAAAGATACAATGTTTTTCACAAAATAGACCAAAGTTCAAAACGGTATTCGGTATGTATTTTATGCATGCATAGTAAGTTGGCGAATTTCGGCGTGAAATGGGGGAGTGGGTGGGGGAAGTTGGTATTGCAGATGTGCAAATGTGTGGGTGTGCAGATGGGGTTTAAGGCGTTGATCATATTCTCAAACCACTACTGGCCTTTGCGCTCTTTCCAGCCTAATATTCTCGCGGGACGAGGTGCTCCCTTGTCATTTCTGACTTAGCGGAAGGAGAGAGATTCAAACCCTCGGGCCTTTGCGAGCCTACAGATTTTTAGTTTGTAAATCGCCGCTTTACCATTCTCGAATATTTCATGAATATTCGAGGAGGGATGCGAAGATAGAAATTATATAGTCTCAACTGAGGTAATTGCGCCCGATTTTGACTGCTTTTCGTCCGGTAGGCCGAAAATCCGACCAAACTTGTACCAGGGATGTATTAGCTTATACGGTATAATTTCACAAGACTGATCATCTATCTGTGATTTCATATTTTTAAGTTTTTCCAGGTCAAAGACGCCGGAATTATAGGCTAAAATGATCTTGTCAGGTCTGAGGATATTGGCTAATTTTATAAATTGATTAAGCACATCCGGTTTAAAGTCCTGTGCCCTGCATTTGGCTTCCCCTATAATAAATTTACCATCTTGTATAGCCAATATATCGATGTCTGTGTCAACCGTATCTGCTTCCGTCCCACCTTTTATTTTAATGTCCATACAAGGCGCATAAAGAAAACTCTCATAACAGTTTCGTGAGTCCGACTTTAGATGGATCAGTGTTTTTAAGACCACATAGTTGCCATCATGCTGTTTTTTTTCTTTTTCCTTTGCATCTGTTAAATTATTGACGACAATATCATTAAGCTTATAATACAATTCGCTCTTGATAGCCGGAATAATTTCATTGAAACAGCCTTTACATTGCATTTTGTTTTTTAGTTCACCTAAAGCGTACCAGGAATTGGACCCACAATTATCACATTTCACCTTCATGCCAATATAAAGTGCATCGCGGTCAACTAGATATTGTAGATCAGGATCTATATGCAGTTCAAAATCTTCTTCAACAGACTTTTGGATAAACTCATACAAATAGTCATCTCTAACGATAACATTATCCGACTCTCTTTTGAAAATGTTTCTGACTTCTTCTTTGTGATAATAATAGATCGACTTTCTCTCGGTAATTAAGTCTTTATAGCTGAACAACCCGTTTTTTCCAAGTCCCCGACTTTCGTTCAGCAGGAAATAAGCCTTCGGACTGAAATTCTTGACGGCTGTCTTTAGTTTAAAGACCACGTCGCCTTTTTTAGGTTTGAGATATTTAAGCGTTTCCGGTAATGTTTCATTGTAGCTTTGTACAAGCTTCTTGTTTTTGAAATCGGAATTGCCCATGAATAAATGCAGCCAAAACTTATCGCCGATGAACTCTTCAATATGAAACCAGTTTTGCGCAAAAAGATCGATAAACGCTGAAAGTTTCTTTCCTGCATTGCTAAGCAGCGGGTAAGATCCATACATTTCTCGCTTTTTTCCATGCCGGTATACCAGCCGTGTTCTGATAATTTCCAGGTCAGAAGGTATTTTAATATCCACGCCTTTGGTTTCATCGGTGACCAGTAAGGAAATATTATTCTTGGAATTGATCCGACTGGTCTGGCCGGTGACCAAACTGTAGAGCTCGGTGAAAAAAGGAAACTTTATTTTGTTTTTATCCGCAGAATTTTCCCTTTCTAATTCAAGATCATAAGCATAATGTCCCGGAAGACTGGCCGAATAAAAACGCCCGGCCACGGGTAATTTTAAATAATCCTTTGACCCGATCAACACATTCTTCGTTTGAAAATCGGGACCGCAGCCGATAGTCAAATAGTTCATAATTTTAAATGGAAATGGTTGCTCTTTGGCCAGATCGACATTTAAAAACTTGTATTGACTTCTGATCTTCGTTAAAATTTCATTTAGATCATTAGCGACGATGCTTTTGGAAATTATATATAATGTACCACGAAGCATCTCATATAAAAAGACTCCAAAGAACGGATCCTGAATTAATTTTTCAATTTGTTTTTTACTGGCTATAAGTTGCTTGATGTTATTATTAGGCTCCTGATAAAGTTGCCGGTTCCAAAAATATAAGTGATCGTCAAACGGATGATCGTCGTCGTAAATAATCAGTTCCACGTTTTTCATGGCCCAATCGTTTGTCGCTCGGGTGATTGTTGTTTTTGCGTAAATCTCCGATAACAGGCTCATAAAATAGGGCTTGATCTGATGTATAGTCCTGTTTATATGCTCGTAATTTTCATTATTGATAACCGCTAATTGAAACCCCTTTGCATGCCTGTCATCATCTACAAAAAATCTCCTGATACCGAAATTCAATTGATAAAATAATAGTGTTTCATCCTTTATGTCCCCATTTAGATGAACTAATGCTAAATTTCTGCTAAAGAAAATATCATCCTGAAAATGTTCGGACAATAGATTGTTTGAATATACCCCGCGCAAATCATCCCGCCCGTTTTTGTCCAGTTGAATGTATTCGGTTGGGTGAAAAAAACGGTATTCCTTAATTTTATTCAGATCAATCGTTGGTGAGTAATAAATAATATCCGGATCCTGATATTTGATCAGGTCAATATAGGCCTCATCAATTTGATTACCGAAAACAGGCACAAACGGATTGTACCTGCCACCCCAAAGTCTGTAATTTTCGAGAAATAGTTTTTGAAGTCCGGAAATGGAAATCGTGCTGTCGACTAGAAACAAAAATCGCCGGTGCCTCGGCAATGTGTAACAAATCGTTTTATTTAGTTCGGTCACTTTTTTAATATTATCGAGTTATAAATTTGGCCCTAACTAACAAGATATTAACCAACAACTTATTAATTGTATAAAGATACAAATACTCTCAGGTCTCTCCCCCCCTCCCGCGAGAATGACGGGCCGGCAAGTGGGCAAAGGCTTCTCGTGATTTGGAAGACAGCGTTTATTTTAACCTATTTTACTGTATTTTTAAGCAGTAATGAGCAGAGGTTATAAATTTTGCGACCAGGATCAGCTTTACTTCGTCAGCTTTGCGGTAGTCAGCTGGATCGATCTTTTTATCCGTAACGAATACAAAGAAATTCTTTTGGCATCATGGCGGCATTGCCAGCAACATAAGGGACTGGAAATATACGGCTGGTGCATAATGACCAGTCATGTGCACATGGTAATTGGCACCCACGGCGATAAACTCGAAAACATCATGCGGGATATGAAAAGACATACTTCCACCGAATTAAAAGAAGCGATCAAACAAAACCCTGCGGAAAGCCGGAGGGAATGGATGTTATCGATGATGGAAAAGGCCGGGAAAGAGAACAGTCAGAATACTAACTTCCAACTCTGGCAGCAGGATAACCACCCGATTGAATTATTTGATCAAAAGATATTGCATCAAAAACTGGATTATACCCACTACAACCCCGTGGAGTCGGGGATAGTTGAGAAACCTGAAGATTATTTATACAGCAGTGCAAGGGACTATTATGGTACTCCTGGATTAATTGATATCATTTTGGTTGAGCCAATGATGCTGTAATACTTGAATAATAGTTTTCCCAAACCACGAGTAGCCTGTGCGCTCATGGCGGCGCGTCATACTCGCGGGAGGGGGGGATTATGTGGGTAGTTTGCAACCGCTGTGACAAAAGCTTTATTGAAACACAAAGCCTCGTAGGTTATTTAATCGTAAAAGTGCGATCCATTGCTTCGAATCCGGCAATGTTTTTCTTATCTTTCAATTCCATGAAACCTATATCCCATCACCTCCATATTGCAGTAATAGGCGGCGGAATTGCCGGTATCATCACCGCTATATACCTTTCCAGGGTTAATCAACTTTCGGGAAGACCGATTAAAATTTCCTTATTTGACCGACGCGCTAATCTCTTATCTGGTGCAAGTTATCGGCTGGCGCGGTTACACATGGGTGGTGAATATCCGCAGCACGAACGTACCGCCTTCGATTGTGTAACAGGGGCCTTTCTTTTTGCGCAGGCCTTTCCGGATGAAGTATTTTCAATGAACCATGAAATTGACTTTTTGGTTACCTTGAAAAGTATCGCTCAAAACGAACTTACACTTGAACAACTCTATGAAAGCTATGAAAACAACCGGAGGTATTATCAAAACCTTTACCTGGCAGCTCAAAATAATGGTTATACCAGTACTTTGGCACCTCCCGGCAGGCTTTACCGTAAACTTGAAAAAAATGAATTTTCCGATTTATTTGCAGGAGGCATCAGATCACATGAACGTGGACTAAATTCCATTCGGTTAAATCAATTGCTATTAAATCAATTGGCTGCCTCACCAGCTATTTCCTGCTTTACAAATGTACTTATTACAAATATTGATCCCGAGGGAGAAGGTTACCGCTTGATCTCCGGTGCCGGCAGGCCAATATTTGCCGACATTGTGATCAATGCTGCCTGGGAAAGTTCTTATTACCTAAACAGCCGGATAGACGCTAGCCTACAGCCCCCTAAAGCTTACTTGAGGGTACTTGCTGAAGCTAATATTACCAAATGCATAGATAAGGGAAAGGCGGCCTTTGCACTGATAAATCATTCTGGCGGAATGTATTCGCCCATCGATGCACAAAAAGCACTACTTTATGTACCTTTTGAAGGCTACTCCCACGTACGCAATCTCTCAGTAAACGAGCTTTGTCCTGACAATTTAAAAAACCTGCATATTACTGGTTTGGAAGAACAAACAATAAAAAGAAACATATTCGATCATATGACCACTCTTTTTCCTCACTTAAACAAAATGGAAATTGAACACCTTCATGTCCACCCCACATTTAGTTTCGATGATGAGCTAACGCAAAGGCGACATGTCGACGTCAGAAAAATAAGCACAAACTGGTACAGTGTAATCTGTACCAAAGCAACCTATTCCGTTTGGGCCGCGTTAGAGACCATCGGCATGCTATCCGAAGAATCGGTTGACGGTTTTGATCTCCTTAGTTGCCCAGTAATCCCCGAAAAGTTTCGATTTAACAGCTCCCTTTTCTAGCGAGAGTATCCGCGTCGGGAAAAACGCAGGGCTACCCGGGCTCCACTGACAGGTATTGAACTATGCGCGTCCATCTACTTCCGGTGCCCACAAACAAAAAGGTTCATTGATTTGCATGTGTAGTGATAGCTTTCCCGATCCGCCGATAGTCGGACTGGACAGGCTGTTCCCCGCTACGGCGCGCGGAGAAATGATGCAAAAAAGCAGGTAAAATCTTACTTTTTTGCATCTTTTGCATCACGTTGCATCATTTACGCGCGTAACTGGCTGATAGTCAACACCCGATGCGTCACGTGCATCAACTGCATCACCTGCATCATGTATTTGTGATGCAGATGGGGCAGCAGGCATTGGCTCATGCTTTCGGCTTCAACCTTTCGCCTTTTACCTTTCAG
>CAZZUU010000282.1:0-1961 GCA_964657275.1 uncultured Mucilaginibacter sp.
TTCGACTTCAGCAGTCTGCTGCAGCATTCCCTCTTCAAAAGCAGGTCTAAAGTCGCTGTCTTTTATCTTGTCAAAAGCAGGCGCCTGTAAAGGCAATTTACTTGGCGCGAAGAAGGGATTGTCTATCGGCAATACAGATGAGGTAAGGTGATGTGGTTTTTTTGTAAACGAGGTGAGGACAATCAGCATCGCGATTGTCGATACAATTGGTAATTTTTTCATGGATCAGTTATTGCTTTTTTTACTGCAAAAAAACTAGCGTTAAATCGCAGTAATCAACGGACACAATTTAGAAAAATCCTGACGCTTTTAAAAATAAAAACCGTTCAAATCAAATTGCCTGTAATGATTTATTTTGGCTAAAGCCCTTTGCTCTTTATTTATTTTATCCGCCCCTTAAAAGGGACGGCAATGAATTGCCTATAATTTTATTCATTGCCGTTGGCTTTAGCCAACGGATTAATAGTCGATAAATGATGGCTTTAGCCGAATTTAGCAGATAGGCATGACGCGAGCCGGGGTAGCGACAATTTCGTTTCCACCAAATAAAAACCGCTTCGCAATAAATGCGAAACGGTTTTTAAATATTAAATTAAATAGTTATCCTTTTAAAGCAGCTTAAACCCAATACTTAAAGCAAAAAGATGCGGCTGCTGATTGTAGTTTTGATCGATATTGCTGAACTTACCCTGGTAACGCAAATCGGCCGTTATAGCGCCCAAATCAATCCCTACGCCGGCCTGGTAACCAAAATTGTCTTTTTTATACACGTCGAAATTGTTAAATGCAGCATGGAAATTTTGATTAAAGCTTTCGCTGGTGCTCATCACAGAAGTGTACATGGGGCCTGCCATCACCCGCAGGTTTAAATTTTTAGGGCCGAAACGCAAACCCACTAAAACCGGTACGTTAAGGTTGGTAAACTTAACGTTGCCACTATAGGTATTGTCGTTTGATTCAAAATGACCGCCTTCGCCACTTACATAAACTTCAGGCTGTAAATAAATAGGACCGCCCAAACGCAGGAACGCGCCCACCTGGTAACCGGCAACGCTGGAGCTTTTAAAATTATCGGCATCAATAGAAGAAAAATTAACGCCGCCTTTTATGCCTACGGAAAATTGTGCTTTCGCGCCGATGCTTAACAATAAAAGCATTGCCGCACTTAATAGATACTTTTTCATAGTTTATCAGTTAGTTAAAAACGTTCGACTAAATTGTTTACAAAACGTTTATTGGTAGATATAATTACATTAGCTTAACAAGACCCTTGCCAATTTTAAACGCAACACGTTGGTAATTTTATATTTTTGCTGAAAATAAATTAATCATGGCTGAAATAAGTATTAGCAACAAGGATTGGGCACGCGTTAAAATTAAAATCCAACGGAAATATAATCACCTTACTGACGAGCAGTTGCAATACAGCGAGGGGCAGGAAGATAGCCTGATCAGTAAGTTAATGGAACTGGTTAAACGCGACAGAAATTATATACTATTTACCTTAAAAAAGGCGTTAGTAAATATCGATAATAACCGGCTTTAATAAGCTGCGCCTTAAAAAACCAAAGCAATTTTTGTATTTTTAAATTCTATAACAGGTTAAGGAATGAATAACGGTAAAGTGATATTTGGCAAATACAAAAAACGTGCTTTTATTGGGGGCCTTGTGGTGCTTGCACTGGCTACATGGAGTTTTAAAGACGACCTTTTCCAGATATCCAAAAACCTGGATGTGTTTGCATCTGTATACAAAGAGGTCAATATTAACTACGTTGATGACATCAATTCGGCCAAGATGGTTAAGACCGGTGTTGATGCCATGCTTGACGGACTTGACCCCTATACCGAATTTGTCCCCGAATCGGAAATTGAAGATTATAAACTACATTATGTAAGCACCCAATACGGCGGTATAGGCGCAAGCATATTTGCAAGAAACGGCAAAATATATGTATCTG
>CAZZUU010000282.1:1971-5691 GCA_964657275.1 uncultured Mucilaginibacter sp.
AGGCAGATGTACGCCCTGGCGATCAGATATTAAAGATCAATGATGTCAACCTTGATGGAAAAGATAACGACCAGGTTGGCTTGTTGTTGAAAGGCACAAAAGGCGCATCCATAAAATTATTACTCAAACACAACAACGCAGCTCAGCCAATTGAAAAAAACTTGGTGCGTGATGAAATCAAACAGCCTAATGTATCTTATTACGGAATGGTTGACGGAAATATGGGTTATATAAAACTGGATAAATTCCTCGAAAATTCAGCAGCCGAAGTTACAGACGCACTCGAGTCCTTAAAAAAGAATAACCCTAACGGCATCATCCTCGACCTGCGCTCAAACGGCGGTGGCATATTACAGGAAGCTGTAAAAATTGTAAACCTGTTTGTGCCTAAGGATGTAGAGATCGTATCGCAAAAGGGTAAGATAAAAGAAAAAAACTTTGACTACAGTACGGTTAATACGCCGCTTGCACCCAACCTTCCTTTAGTAGTATTGGTAAATAGCCACTCGGCTTCCGCATCAGAAATAGTAGCAGGCTCATTACAGGATCTTGACCGCGCCGTTATAATAGGGCAACGGAGCTATGGTAAAGGATTAGTTCAGCAAACCTTCAGCCTGCCATATAACAGCCTGGTAAAAATTACCATCGCTAAATATTACATTCCATCAGGTCGCTGCATACAGGAGATTGATTACACACACCGCAAAAATGATGGCACTGTAGTAAAAGTAGCCGATTCGCTGATCCATGAATTTAAAACCAAAGATGGCCGCTCGGTTTACGACGGCAGCGGCATTTACCCGGATATTTTTGTTAAGCAAGACCATTATGCTAACGTTACCCAAACACTGGTAGCCAAATTGTTTGTATTTGACTATGCCAACCGCTATCGCGATGCCCACCCCATATTAAAAAATGTTCGGACATTTAACTTGTCGGATGAAGACTATGCCGATTTTGTTAAATATCTGGCCGATAAAAATTATACCTATAATACAGCTTCCGAAAAACTATTAACCAATTTAAAAACTGAGGCAACCAAAGAAAAGCAATTCAACGAGATACAAGGCGAATACGATGCTTTGAAAGCAAAAATGGCCGCCAATAAAAAGAACGACCTGCAACTGCATAAGGACGAGATAAAACAGGTGCTTGAAAATGAAATAGCATCGCGCTATTATTATGAGAAGGGCCGTTACGAAACCAATTTTAAGTACGACAAGGAGCTTGCACAAGCTGTAAAGGTAATGCAGGACAAAGATCAACTGGCATCTATACTTAAAGGTGAAGGCAACTACAAGGTTATAGGCAAACCGGTATTGGCAATGACCTCAAAAAAGGTCGCCAAAGTTGATGCGGATGATGATGATCAATAAGTTATTTTTGTATCAGACTTACGAAGTTTTTAAACGGCGAAGCCCTCAATGAGGCCGTTGAAAAACGAACAATTCTGAATTAAGCTTCGTAAGTCTCTTTACTACAGACTATTTACCTCTCATTACTCACCTTCCAATAAATTAAACTAAACTATTTCTCGTAACAATTGTCTATATACCAAACAAACAATTATTATGAGAAAGTTACTCTTTGCAGCAGCTATACTTGGCTGCTTTTTTTCGTTTAATAAAGCCGGTGCACAAGTTAGGATTCACGTAGGTGTTAACATTGGCGCCCAGCCGGATTGGGGTCCGGTAGGCTATAGTCATGCAGATTATTATTATATGCCGGATATTGATGCTTATTACGATGTACCGGCACACGAGTATGTTTATTACGATAACAATGTATGGGTACACGGCAGGGCATTACCACCGAGGTATGGCAATTTTGACAGGTACCACAGTTATAAGGTAGTTGTAAACGAGCATAATCCATGGGAACGCAATGACGTTTATAGAAACCGTTATGCACGTTATCGTGGACAAAGAAGCCAGCGTGTTATTCGTGATAGTCACGATGAACGATACCGCAACCACTACCATGAAGACAACGGAAACGGACATGGAAATGGCGGTGGCAGGGATCATGGCCACGGACATGATCACGGCGATCACTAAATAACGATACATTCGATAATAAAAGAGCCCCGGTATACCGGGGCTCTTCTATCTATTTAGTTACTTTTTTAACCACTTTGTAAATAGCCTTGCCCCAAAATGTGCCTAATATAATTGCACCCTGCTTATTCGGATGAAGATAAAATGTTCCCTGGTGTCCATTTTCGGGCTTCAAATCTGTTAAATAGTTTTTCTTAAAATATTTGAAAGCATTGGTATCACCAACAAATACGCGATTTGGAAAGGTTGAGTTATAATCCTTAACTAAACCATCGATCTGCGGGATATAGCTTTGCAGTCTTAATAATCCTTCCTCAAGATATTTAGCACCGTTATAAGTATTGGGGCTGTACCAAATGGGATGCTGAAAGAGAATAATGGAACCCGGAAATTCTTTTAGCAAACTATCAGCAATAATTTTCAGATTTCTCCTGTAATCGTCAGGGGATACCGGCGAACCATTCGGGCCTTTAATCGCGCTGTCGTTTGTTCCCAGCTTTATTGAAAATATAAGCAAGGCCTGCTGATCTGCGAAGGTACGTGCAGCTTCTTCTGCCTTTTTAAATACTGTTTTGGTTGAGGGTAAAAAATCTACGGTTGTAAAACCGCTATATCCCTGGTTAGAAAACGTTACCGTGCCAATATTAGGTTGCGCCCTTAAATAGTTACTTGCAATAACCGGCGGCGCTTCCGTAGTAGGATTATCCAATTGGGCACCATGCGTAATGCTGTTGCCGATAAAAATCAGGTTAAGATTTTGCTTGCGCGATTGTGCGTGCAGCGTTGCCACAAACAGCAACATTATAATTTGCGCCAGAAAGTATCCTTTTTTAATTATTTTTCTCACTTTAATAATTTAAGCTTTTACCACGCGATACCCATGTTCCAAAACATAAATGCCCATTTATCCGCCTGTGCGCTAATTACCTGTTCGGTGCTTTGCCCCGCACCGTGGCCCGCTTTAGTTTCAATTCGGATCAATACCGGCGCAATACCCTGTTGAAATTCCTGTAACCGCGCAACGAACTTGAAGGAATGTGCAGGTACTACCCTATCGTCATGATCAGCAGTTGTTACCATTGTTGCCGGGTAATTAGCCGGTTTTAAGGCATGATATGGCGAATATTTATACAAGTAATCAAACATTTCCTTTGAATCTTCTGCCGTCCCATAATCATAGGCCCACCCGGCGCCGGCTGTGAATTTATTATACCGCAGCATATCCAATACACCTACTGCCGGGAAGGCAACTTTGCAAAGGTCGGGCCGTTGGGTCATTACTGCGCCAACCAATAAGCCGCCGTTTGATCCACCTGATATAGCGAGATAATCTCTCGAGGTATATTTATTTTTGATGAGATATTCGGCGGCCGCTATAAAATCGTCAAAAACATTTTGCTTTTTCATTTTGATGCCTGCTTTGTGCCACCTGCCGCCGTATTCGCCTCCGCCACGCAGGTTTGGCACCGCGTAAATTCCGCCATGCTCCAGCAAAATGATGTTAGATATGCTGAACGCCGGTGTTAAGTTTACATTAAAGCCGCCATAGCCGTACAGTACTGTTGGATTTTTGCCTTTTAATACTATCCCTTTTTTATAGGTGATGATCATCGGTATTTTTGTTCCGTCCTTCGACGGATAAAAAACCTGTTTGCTTTCGTAT
>CAZZUU010000283.1:0-5676 GCA_964657275.1 uncultured Mucilaginibacter sp.
GTTTTAAAAACGATAAAGCAATATCTTAAGCCCCATCAAACCGTGTTTATTGGCGTTATAGATGTGTTAAACCCTGCAATTGAGACAAGTGAAAATGTGAAAGACAGAATACTTGAAGCAGCGGAGTATATCCCTTTGAACCAATTGGGCACTACCGATGACTGTGGGTTCTCGCCATTTTGCGATGATGTTTCCACCACGCGCGAAACTGCTTTTGCAAAGATCAAAGCCAGGGTTGAAGGGACGAAGCTGGCTGAGGAAAAATTATTTTCGTGATCACCGAAAATTAACTACAATACCTCACGTTTCAGGCACGGTTGTGTGTGATAAGGCAATATGTATAAGTTGTGTTATTGTTGTACCTAAGGTGTCAGCCAATATCAAAATGACTGTTTCCGAGCCGTCTAACCACCGAAAAGAAACGTAGGTGGCTGCGAGGTTAACTATATGAAAATACTGTGTAAACACGGTATACTGACATGACCACGCTGATTACTTGATTCTATTAAGCTATGGCAAGTATCTTTGGTTACAATAGGGCATTGGGACAGGGAATGATTTGGCCTACTAATTGAATGGGCAAAACATACCCGAAACGCGATCTGACGCTAATTGCAATTTATTAATTTGCACCCTTTTTCTTCCACTGACTTATAAGCTGTCCTTTTAAGCTTTCGCTTGCCAAATTTTTCGATTAGTAATTCATATAAGGGCTTTTTAACACACTTCTGCTTAGCTGTCATTCCATCCCAGTTTTTCGGATTTGAACAATGTATAAATAGATCATTTTCCTTTAATGTTAATTGCTCGTTGTCAATCCGCTCGGTTAATATCAATTCATCAAAGGACAATAGCAGATCATTTAAACATTTTTCTGCAAACTGAACATCTAATAAATCAATTAAATAAACGGGCTCTTTTGATATGTATTCCATCTTAACAACTTTTCTTTCATAACGGAGTACGTGATAGGGTAAGTGATACTGCAAACTTTTGTTATAGATTTTTAGGCTATACTGCCACAACTCCACAACCTTTCCTCTGCCTGGACCCACGACCTTCATATTGTCAAACGTTTTTTTTTTGAATGCAACCAAGCTATCTAAAAACTCATTAGGATCATAGGACAGTGATAAGTTTACCCCGTATTCGAGGTTTTCTAAGCGCAATGAATAAGGATCTAACCCAAAATTCTGCTTAAGGGAGGTTAAGACTTCAGCCACATGATTTAGGCTAAAATCGTTGTAGTTGTGTCTGCCGTCGTTCCAGTATTTATGTAAGCTACCGCTAACCTGGATACGTCCAGATGAGAAGAGCTTTATTTTTAGATTCCGGTATTCTGCCTCTTCAAACCTAACTAAATCAGTTTTCTTGCTTTTGCTTTCGTAAAAGTCTAAAAGTGGGCTATCCAAAAGCCTTTTCCGAAAATCGGCCGAGTAACTAACCATTTTGACATAATCGTACATTTTTCGATTTGTCATTTTTTTATTGATGGTTTAGCAATTGCATCGCCATTGGAAATCATTTCAAATCTTTTGTAAGCTTTTTCGAGTGTTCGTGCATACCAGGCCGTTATACCAAACGAATTGGCTTTTGGGTAGGATATATTGCCAAATCGCGCATCTATTCGCCGAAGGAAGACCTCATACCCCAAATTGCCGAAACTGTCTGAAACCTTATATATATAAGCCTCAGTTGACTTTTCGATTTGCTTAAATAAAAATCCCTTAACCTGGCCTTTTCCAACGAAGTTCTGCGACAATTCTTTTGGCTCGCCGGATTGATTTTGATTTGTGATCTTTGTGTTCATCTTATTAAGTTTATGGTGTTCGAGGTGAATTAGTAGGGTTATCTCTCCTAAAAGCCGGGGCCATTCATTCATTTTTTATTCGTATTTTTGACAACTGGGTGGCAAGCCTGCTCACCTAATTGATCTTCTTTAATGATTCAAGTATCTCTGATTTTTTGAAGTAGACTCGCCTACCTATTCGATGAAAGGGAACTGCGCCGTTTTTTTTATAGGTATGTAGGGTTGAAATGCTCACTTCCAACATTTTCGCTGCTTCCTGTATCTGGAGCAGTTCATCGTTATCGGTTTGCTGGGTTGGGTACGGTTGGATGTACTTGCCGAAAAGTTTCTCTATGATCCTTTCAAGATCATCTATATCAAATACTACTAATGCCATGGTTCAATTTTTAACGTTCTCGTCAAAATTGGTGACTATTAGTTTTATCTGATGAGCAGAGTAGGGTCTGCTTGGCGATTTAGTGTAATAATGGGTAACTAATAGGGATTATTTCGTAGAGCCATGAAACTAACCCATCGTGATCTTTTGATTTTTTGCTTTCTGCAGCGGGACTAACTTTTTTATTAAAGGTCCGTCCCATGGCTCTTACTTGTTCGGACCGAGAATAATGACGTTTTACATACAACTTGTTGGTTAAGACCTCACTTATCGCCAAAAAACTTGCGACGGTACCGTTTTCAAATCGATTATCTACAGACAAGCCCCGATATGAACCATCGATATCTATTATGTATTTTGATTTGAAAAGTTTCAAAATATAATCGTAGGCCCGCGGTTCAACAAATAAGTCTTCAAAGTATATCAACTTATTTTGCAATTCGTGCAATTCAAGTAAAACGTAACCCAAAATATCCCATAAAACTTGGCTTTTAATGCTTCCAATGTCGTAAGCTAATATTCTGTTAAGGTGTGGATGGATTTCAATCGGCGCAATTGACCAGTCATTCTCGAAAGCATGTTTTATGAAAGAGTCGAAATATCCATTATCAATCAAATCGCGACACACAATGAATAACTCAATTTCCTTTATGTCAGATAAAAAGGGCAATTTAAAATTTCGCCGGGGATTATATCCCCCCTGTTTAAAATGTGAAACCGCCATATAATGGTTTTGCAAATCGACCAGGTCCATCTTTTCGCCCCATAATTCTACTAATCCACCAATTTCTTTTAAATAGCCATCATAGTTATATTTTACTGAATCCCTGCGGTACACTGTGAGGTTGAATTCGTACTTGTCCGTTATGTGGTCAGTTTGATCAAATAGCCTCTTCAGCTTTTTTTTCAACAGCTCAAAGAAAAGTGTTTGACTTTTTAAATCATCAGCTATAACGCACTTTCGGTGTTGGTTGATGGAACTAATAATGAATTCCGCCAATCCCATATCTTCCTGATAATAATTATAGGTGATGTCTGATAGGTATTGAGTGTGCACAAGATTTCGCGCAGTATCCAACGTATTCCTAAAATATTCAAGTAAGGGCTGCAATAAAATGTCAATAACACGATCATTCATTGACTATGCTTGTTTGATGGCAATAATCTTATCTGCATTGCTCCAGGTCAACTTCATTTCATTGGCCTTCATCTTTTGTGTCACAGCGATATAGCGTTTCATAGTCTTAAAATCCTTGTGCCCGGAAATTGCCATGACAGTCTCAGGGCGCATTTTCATCTCAAGTGAGAGCGTTATAAATGTACGCCGGGCAGTATGGGTACCTAATAAATTGTATTTAGGCTCCTTTATGACAATCTGCTCATTACCTCGATAGCGAACGATCTTAATAGGCTCATTTATATTAGCCTTTTGACCAAGGGTTTTTAAATGTTTATTAGTTTTTTGATTTGAAATTACAGGCAATGGCTTGGGATCGTTTTTATGCCTGTCTAAAATCGTTAATGCTTGTTCAGTCAGCGGAATTTCATTCTTAATAGTATCTTTTACTTTAAGCTGATGTAAGGTCCAGGTTCCATTGTTTATATCATCGTGTTTAACATTGGCAATGTCAGAAAAGCGCTGCCCGGTAAAACATGCGAAACAAAACACATCTCTAACGTTGGCCAATGTAGATCCTTTTGATAGTCCAAGATCATACAACGCCATCAATTCTTCGTAGGTTAAATAAATCACTTCGGTAGCGTCATCTGTGGTTTTATACTTTATGTTCACAGTATCAGCTTTCGTAAAATTATTATCGACTGCCCAATTAACAAATGTTTTAAATGTTTTTATATACTTGTTAATAGTGTTGGTTGTATGTTTTAAGTCATTTCTTAAGTATGCCGAGAAATCATCAAAGAACTTTTTGTTGATAATTTCAAAACGCAGGGGCAATTTGCTTTTTAAGCTGAAATTTTCCAGATGAGTCGACAGAGTTTTATATTTCTTAATTGTACTATTTGCTAACGAGTTATTACTTTCCCTGCTGGAGATAAATTCCTTTAGCGCATCTTTGAAAGTTTGCTGTGTATTTTTTGGCACGTTTCTATTAACTAAATTGAAAACGTCGATTTTTAAATCTTCGGTCGTCCAATCTTGTTTCGAGTAATATGTTTTGTTAATGTTATTCCTGAGTTCGCTCAACCAATGATTTAATTCTGGGCTGCCGGTAAATTTTCTAAAATGGTTTTCGCTATTTTCCTGGTTCCAATACTTCGGATAAATCTTTTTCCCGGTGTTGAATTTTAGTGTGTTCTTTCCAAATCTCAAAAAAAGATAAATTGCTGTTTCGGTAGCTGCTGCCGGTTTATCCAAGTAGAATTTTATGGTCATTTTAATGATTGTTTAATAGTTAGTGTCCGAACTTGTTGGACAATATTCGGACACTAATATTGTAGCTAACTGCTTTTAGTTAATTTCTATTGTACAAATATAGATATATGTAACTTAAAATCAATAGTTTGAAATATTATAAAAAACAACTAAAAACAAGTGAAAATAGTGGTATGTAGTCTCGTCGGGACCACTAAAAGTTCGGTAGTAATCAATATTACCGAACTTTTTTACAACCTCATATATTTAGCAGCTCCAAAATCCCAACAGGGATAACTCTAAAAGCTCTTGCCGCTCGCGCGAGTTTCAACGATTGATCTCAACCAGCAATACCCAGGCATCTACAACTGACTTAATAAACGAAATAATTATCCCAGGTACGAGCCAGTAGATACCATTTTCTTTATTGATCAATAAAACAATAGGAGCAACAATATACGGAATTAACGAAAGCTGATTATACAACATACTTATGCGGTATTGCTTTTTGTATTCTTCATCTGTGCCTTTGTAAATACCCCTATCCATACCCGTAACGAAAGAATAAACACATATTGAGATAACCAATATTTCGATACCGATTAGGATGTAAGATTGCGCCGGGATCAACATCAATGTAGAGATGACCAGAATATTCAGCAGCAGGACCAACGAAAGCAGGGCGCGGTCGGGTAATTTGGCAAAGGACAATATTTTAGTGATATTGATCGACACGCCTACAAATATTAAACCGGTTAAAGCTGCAGCTGCTCCTGCTGTGGCAACGAAGAAATCATGCCATTGTTTAAAATCCATTTTTCTTCTCTTTATTTAGTTGATGAATTTGGGTTTGCTGGTCGCATAAGAGAGCCATAGCAAAGCGATACTTAAAAACGGCATCAACAAGCCGGTATATAACATCACGCCCGAGTTTCCTTCGGCGTGGTTGCCCGTCGTGTTCATTTGAACAATGTGTCCCAGCCCGCATCCCCACAGAAAAGTAGCTGTACTTATTACCAAGGCAAGGCGCAGTCCGAAGTTTTTCTTAATAGCCACAAGCCCCACTAGGCCGAACCCCAGGCTTGCTACACCCACTTCAATTTGGAAAGGGCTATC